>JAFGVG010000235.1 GCA_016938095.1 Bacteroidales bacterium | reverse complement strand
GAACAACCCTGCACCGGGGATGTCTAATTTCTCGAGGTATCCAAACAGGAGGTACAACATAGGCTACTGTTTAGGGTTTGAACTGATTTTGAACAGCTGTTCCACTTCCTCCATATCGCTGAAGTGGTGCTTTACACCTTTGATTTCCTGGTAATTCTCGTGCCCTTTTCCGGCGATGAGTATGATATCGCCTTTTTGGGCGAGCATACAGGCTGTTTTTATGGCTTCGCGCCGGTCGGGTTGCACAATGGTTTTCATGAGCATGTTGTCATCAAGACCTGCTTTCATATCGGCCAGAATATCCAGGGGGTCTTCGTTTCTGGGATTGTCGGAGGTGAGGATGAGTTTATCACACATTTCTGCTGCAACCCTGGCCATAATTGGTCGTTTGGTTTTATCGCGGTTGCCGCCGGCACCTACCACCGTTATGACCTTTTCGTTTCCTTTCCGTATCTGGGCAATGGTCTTCAGTACATTCACAATGGCATCGGGTGTATGGGCATAATCCACAACAGCGGTTATCCCTTCGGGGGATTGCACATACTGAAAGCGTCCTTCAACGGTTTCCATGGAGCTGAGCAACTGTAACACCTGTTCTTTGTCCTGTCCGAGCAGGCGTGCACAGGCATAAACGGCCAACAGGTTGTAGGCGTTGAATTCGCCCAGGAACCGGGTCCATATTTCGGTATTATCGATATTCAGCATTGTTCCGTTGAAATGGCTTTCGATAATTCTGGCTTTGAAATCGGCCATGGACCTGATACCGTAATAGCTGACCCTGGAACGGGTATTCTGTGCCATTACCGTTCCGTTACGGTCGTCGGCATTGATCAGGGAAAAACTTTGCGCGGGCATGTTGTCGAAAAAAAGCTTTTTGGCCTTTACATACTCGGCAAAAGTTTTATGATAATCGAGATGATCGTGTGTAATGTTGGAAAATATGCCACCGGCAAAAACCAGCGAAGCAACCCTGTTCTGCACAAGGGCGTGGGAACTCACTTCCATGAAAGCATATTCGCAGCCTGCCTCCACCATCCGGCTCATCAGGCTGTTCAGCTGAACAGGATCGGGGGTCGTATGGGTTGCCTCAACTACTTCGTTACCAATATAGTTTCGTATGGTGGTGAAGCAGCCGGCCTTGTACCCAAGTCCGGTGAAAAGCCTGTGCAACAAAGTTATGGTGGTTGTTTTACCGTTGGTTCCGGTTATTCCCACCAGTTTAAGTTCGCGCGACGGGTGGTTATGGTAAGCCGAAGCCAGGTTTGCCAGGGCCAGTGATGAATCTTTAACTACCACATAAGTAACTTCGGTCGATAACCCGGCGGGTAGTGTTTCGCAAACCACGGCCCTCGCACCTGAAGCAACGGCGCTGCTGATATAATCGTGCCCGTCGGATTGCGTCCCTCTTACGGCCACAAACAACACTCCGGGCTGTACTTTTCTTGAATCGAAGGCAATTCCTGATACCTCACCCTCGGTGCTTCCGTGTATCCTCAGTACATCGGTTTCTTTCAACAGGTTGTTCAGTGCATTGTTCATGGCTCAGATTCTTGACATTTCGAGGGTAATCAGTTCTCCTTTTCTGACGGCCGTTCCAGGTGCTATGGACTGACGGCGGACACTGCCACGTCCAAGCAGCCGCACCCGCAACCCGGCATTTTCGAGCAGGTAAATGGCGTCCCTGGCGCCCATCGAAACCACATTTGGGACCAAACCTTTAATGACACTGCGTTTTGAAAAGGCTACGGCCTCGTGCTTTTTCTCGGTTGAAACCCATTCCGCTTTTATGTTTTCACCGGTAACCGGCACATCCAGTTCTTTCAGCACGGTTTTCAGTTCGCTGCGGTTTCCGGTTTTGGAATACGGCAGGTCGGCAGGCAGTTCTTTATCGCGTTGCACAAATGGATGCATTTCGGTGGAAGTGGCGTACACCTTACGGGCAATTTCGAGAAATACAGGCCCTGCCACCATGTTCCCGTAATAAACATTTTTGGAGGGTGAGTTTACCACCACAATGCATGAATATTGCGGATTTTCGGCCGGAAAGTAACCCACGAACGAAGCCTGGTAGCTCACTTCTGAATTTGATTTATACCCGTATTTTTTGTTGTAGATTTGGTTGGTGCCTGTTTTACCGGCAATTTTTATTTGCGGATCACGCAGGTTTTTGGCCGTTCCAGATTCCACTACGCCTTCGAGCATGCGCTTTACCTTGTTAAGGGTCGCACGCGAACAAACCGACGATTGGAGCACTTCGGCATCGAAGCGTTTTACCAGCTTACCGTGGTACCGTATTTCTTTTACAAAACGGGGCTTCACCATTTTTCCATTGTTGGCAATGGCATTGTAAAAGGTAAGCGTGTGCAGGGGAGTGATCCTTATTTCGTAACCGTGCGAGATCATGGCCAGTGAAATACCCGACCAAAGCTTATCACCCGGGTAACGTATTTCGGGCTTGCCTTCTCCTTTGATATCGATGCCTAGTTTATCGTTCAGCCGCATGGCATAAAGCCTGTCGATAAACTCACCAGGCTTGTCTTTGTATGCACCGGTGATGATTTTGGCCATGCCGACATTCGATGATTTTTCAAACACTTCTTCAACGGTAATCCTTCCGTAACCGCCATGTTCGTGGTAGTCGTCACGTACGGTTTTGTCGTAATACCTGAAAGTACCGTTACCGGTGTCAACGGTATCTTCGAGTTCGATAATGCCGTCTTCGAGGGCTGCCATCAGTACCGGAAGTTTAAATGTGGAACCCGGTTCGGTGCTTTCGCCAACGGCATAGTTTTGCATCTCGCGGTAATAGCCCTGGTCATCTTTTCCCAGGTTCACCATGGCTTTGATTTCGCCGGTTTTAACTTCCATCAGCACAGCGGTTCCGTATTGTGCTCCCTGTGAAATCAGTTGCTGCAGGAGTGCTTTTTCGGCCACATCCTGCAGGTTCACATCCAGGGTGGTAATGACATCCTGGCCGTCTTTTGGTTCAATTTCGTTTCGTTCGTTTACAGGCATCCATACATCGCCCGAAAGCCGCTGCATGAGTCGGATGCCCTGCGTGCCGGCCAGCTGGTCGTTATAGGCTCCTTCGATGCCCACCACATTGCCGTTGACATCTTTTGAAGTATAGCCGATCAGTCGGCCTGCCAGGTTCCGGTGCGGTCGTACCCGGCGGTTTTCCTGCATGTAAACCAGTCCGCCCTTGTATTTTCCAAGCCTGAAAATGGGGAAAGTTTTGAGCTTTTTCAGTTGTATATAATTCACACCACTTTTGACCAGGTGGTATCGTTTGCCTTGTTGCCGGGCTTTAACCAGGCTGCGTTTGTATTCTTCCTTCGAACGGTCGCCGAAAAGCCGCGAGAGACAAAGCGATAATGAATCTACCTTACTGTAAAATGTATGGTCCGACAGGTTTTCACAGCCGGCGTCAAAACGAATCTCATAGTAGGGCACCGAGCTGGCCAGCAACCTGCCGTCGGAAGCATAGATACTGCCCCTGTCGGCTGGTATATTCATGGTTTTAAGGGCGTAGGTATTGGCTTTTTCCATCCATTCCTCCTTTTCGAAAACCTGGAGATAGAACACCCTGCCGATTACGGCCAGTCCCAGCAACAGAAACACAATATACACGGTTGCCACACGCCACATTATTTCGCTTTTGACTGACATGGCGGTTATTTTTTAAGTTTTTTTGGGGGTTCGAGCGACTCCTTAAGTCCGAGACCTTTTGACGCTACCAGTGCTGCTACTTCCGACGGCCTGCTGATGTTCATCAGCTCGGATGTTATGGTAATCTGTTCAGACCGGAGGTTGCCGACTTCAATTTTGAGTTCATCAATCTGACGAACCATCCGCTCGGCATGAAAACGATTGCCAATGTACAGCACAGCCAACAGGGTAAGAAAAAGCAGGTAAGGAAGCTGTCGAACCATATTTTCGCGTACCAGGAAAGATCCGTCGATCAGTTCTTTTACCCGGACCCGTTTACGGGGCGAGGCAGTCACTTCACCGGGGGCTTGCCTGGGAGGTATGGGTTCATCAGCAACATGGGGTTCTTCAACTTCCCCGGCTGCCATCTCTGCAATTTCGTCAAGATCAATATGTCGGTTCTCACGTATCATCTTACTTTTTTTCTGCAATCCTTAACCGTGCGCTGCGCGAACGGGGGTTTTGCGCTGTTTCATCAGCATTTGCTTCTACAGGCTTGCGGGTAATTACACGGTACGGCACCTGCGTGTGACCATAGATGTCCTTTACGGGTTCTTCATAGGCATTACCCCAGCGCATGAAATTTTTAACCATTCTGTCTTCGAGCGAATGGTAGCTGATAATCACCAGGCGGCCACCGGGATTTAGCAGTTCCGTGGCACCGGCAAGCATTTCTTCGAGGCTTTCCATTTCGTGGTTCACCTCAATGCGTATGGCCTGAAACACTTTCGCAAGAAACTGGTTTTCGGTCTTGCGGGGGATCAGATTTCTGATGCTTTCGACCAGCTGGCCGGTGGTGTCAATGGAACGTTGAAGGCGGCATTTTACAATGGCGATAGCCAGTTTGCGGGCTTCACCCAGTTCGCCGTAATTTCTGAACACTTCGGTAAGCTTCTCGTCGCTGTATTCATTGATCACCATCCCGGCCGTAAGCTTACTGTTACGGTTCATACGCATATCCAGCAAAGTGTCGGCCCGGTAGGTAAATCCTCTTTCGGGGGTGTTGAAATGATGCGACGATACACCCAGATCGGCCAGTAACCCGTCTATGCCGGTTACGCCAAAGTAAGCCATGTAGTTTTTCAGGTACCTGAAATTACCATGTATGAAAAAGAACTTGTCTGATTCGGGCAGATTCTTTGCTGCGTCCTCGTCCTGATCAATAGCATATAGCTTACCACCGGTCAGCTTTCTCAGTATGGCAGCCGAATGGCCGCCTCCACCGTAGGTGGCGTCGACATAAACCCCGCCGGCCTTCATGTTAAGGCCGTCAACGCTATCGTTCAAAAGTACCGGTATGTGATATTCGCTCATTCACCCGGGTTATTGCTTTGCTTTATACTTTCGCCGCTGAGGTTACCCATGATTTTTTCGGCAAGCTGCGCAAAATGTTCATCGCCGCCCTCCACTTTTTCATAGTCCTCGCTGGTCCATATCTCAATTTTTCCCAGTTGCCCGGCCATGACAATCTCACGGTTTGCGCCAATCTCATCGAGCAGTCGACGGGGTATCAGCAGCCGGTTATTGGAATCAAGCGTTACTTCGGCAGTTCCCTTGAAAAATCCGCGCAGGAAAGTGTTGTGCTCGCGTTTGTAGGAATTGGTATGCTTCAGGAGCAACTGACTTTGCCTTTCCCACTCATCCATCGGGTAAAGCACCAGGCACTTTTCGAACAAATCTTTCTTCAGGACAAATTTCTCCTGCATACTGCCCGCCATTTGCCTGATGAAGGTCGATGGCAGCAGAACGCGACCTTTGTCGTCGAGCTTGCAGGGAAATTCGCCTATGAAAGTAATCATGTCGGGTTCCGGTATTTGGAATGTAAAAATAATACATTTATTCCCACTTTGTTCCACATTCACCCATTTTTTCCCACTTTGTTAATAACTTTTTCCCACGCCTTTATATTGTGTTTGAATATTCCATATTGAACGGGAACTTGGAAGGTTGTGCAGGATTGTATAAATTTGAGCTGAATAATTAATCTATGCACCCTATGGCAGAATCCGATATGATGCTAAAACCTAAATTGTTGAATGT
>JAFGVG010000025.1 GCA_016938095.1 Bacteroidales bacterium | reverse complement strand
TAGTTGTTTAATGATCAGGAATACACTATTTTTATTCTGTTGAATCGTTGTGGTTCTTCGCTAAAGATACAAATTACCGTCAATATCGCAAGCATGAAGAGGGTTTTGCCATTTGTCCGTCAGCATTTCCATACCATAGTTGTCATATGCTGTTTTGTGCTGACAGCGTTGCTTATTGTTTATTTTCTGCCCCGCGAAGGAAAGTTCATGTTTGAATACCAGAAGGGCGGTTTTTGGAAACACGAGGATCTGACAGCTCCTTTCAATTTTCCGGTATACAAATCAGCCGCTGAACTCGATCGGGAGCGAGATTCGGTGCTGCATAATTTCAGACCGGTGTTCAACTACGATCAGGAAATTGCAGACCAACGCATTCAGGAATTAAGTGAGGACTTCAGCTCAGGGTGGGTGAATTTCTCCATAGTAAGGTTAAAGGTTCCCTCGCATGATATGTATTTGAAAGATAAGCGGTATGAGCTGAACCGGCAACTTGAAAGTGAATACCGGCACTACCTGGTTTCGCTGTTAAGGGACATTTACCGGAAGGGCATCATTGATCTGTCACCTGTGGAAGAAAACGGTAAAGTAACCTATCCCGAAATCACAGTGGTGAGGGGAAACCTGGCCGATATCGTTCAAACAGGAGATTTCTATACGCCCAAAACCGCCTATGAGCAGGTTATGGAGAATTGGGTTAACAATTTGCCCGAAAAGCACAACCTGCCATTTAAGAAATACGAGGACTTTGCCCGCACTTTTGAGATCAATAAATATTTGTCCATCAATGTTACCCACGATGAAGTTAAGTCGAAGAATCTGCGCAGAAGCCTGGTCAACAGCATATCACTTACCCGCAATGTTGTTCAGGAAGGGCAGGGTATCATATCGCGCGGGGAATTTATCAGTGATACCAAATACCAGGTATTGGAGTCGCTACGGAAAGAGTACGAGCGTAACCTGGGATTTTTTGAACGGCAACTGGTGATTTTCGGTAAGTTTTTGCTGGTGTTGACGACCATGCTGGTCATTTACCTGTTTTTGTATAGCTTCAGAAAAGAAGTACTGGGAAGTTTCAAGCGAGTGTTGTTTATTTTGCTCTCACTTGTGCTGATGATATTGATAGCCGGAACGGCTATTAAATTGAACCTTATTACTGTTTACATTGTTCCATTTGCCCTGTTGCCAATAATCCTCAAGACTTTTTTTGATTCAAGACTGGCGCTTTATGTTCATATAATACTGGTGCTGCTGGTGGGATTCTTTGTACCCAACGGGTTTGAATTTGTATTTTTGAATGTATTAGCAGGCATGGTAGCCATTATAAGCCTTACAGATGTTTATCGCAGGTCAAATATTGTTCTTACAGCCCTTTCAGTTATTGTCACCTATTCGGTTACTTACTTTGGCATTGCCTTGGTTCAGGAGGGCCGGCTTTCGCAGATCAATTACAGTTATTTTGGCTGGTTTGGGGTGAACGGATTATTGCTGTTGATATCTTACCCCCTGATATATATATTCGAAAAGACATTTGGTTTCACCTCAGACGCTACTTTACTTGAACTCTCCGATACCAATCAGCCCTTATTAAGGAAACTTGCTGAACTGGCGCCCGGAACCTTTCAACATTCACTACAGGTAGCCAACCTGGCCGAAGATGCTGTATTTCATATTGGAGGGAATCCATTACTGGTGCGTGCAGGAGCTTTGTATCACGACATTGGTAAGATGGATGACCCAATGTACTATATCGAAAACCAATCCAATACCATAAACCCGCACGACAACCTGTCGTTTGAACAAAGTGCGGCAATGATCATTGGCCATGTACAGAAAGGTGTTGAAATGGCCCGTAAATATAAACTTCCGGAAGCAATAGTTAATTTCATACGCACGCACCATGGCACAACCACGGTTCAGTATTTTTACCGGTCGTTCCTGAGCAAGTATCCCGAGGCAGAAGTGGATGTCAAACGCTTTTCCTATCCCGGGCCCAAACCTATGTCGAAAGAAACTGCCATTGTAATGATGGCCGATTCGGTGGAGGCTGCCTCGCGAAGTTTGAAGAATATTACCGCGGAAGCCATTGAAAAACTGGTTGATAGCATAATAGCTGCGCAGATGACAGATGGGCAGTATAACGACGCACAAATTACCTTTAAGGATATGACCATGGTAAGGGAAGTGTTTAAAAAACGACTCCAGAACATTTACCACGTAAGAATTTCCTATCCGCAGTAAAACAAAAATACCCTTCAGTGGTTGCCCACATGAAGGGTATCTGCTTTTCTTAAATTTTCTTCCCCTAAGAAAACGGTAATTGAATTACTCAGCTACTTCAGCAGCAACAGAGTCAACAACTGCTTCAACACTGTCAACAGCAGCTTCAACAACTTCTTCAACTACAGTTTCTTCGGTAGCAGCCGGTTCAGTAGTTTTGGATTTGCATGAACTCAGAGCAATAGCACCAAAGAAAGCAAAAGCAACAAACAAATAAGCTATTTTTTTCATTTTGTTAAAAATTTGATGTGAATGATATGGTTTAACTAAACGCCACAAAAATAGTAAATTAATTAAAATGGCCATTATTTTTTTTCATGAAAAAAAACAAACCTTCGGCAAAAATTAACAAAATTCAGCTAAAAAGTAATTCGGGTCAATCATAAAATGAATTATAAAGAACAAGTATTGAGATACTTGCAAATTTTTCTGAAGACAGTCTTACTTGTTCATAAATTCTTTGAAAGTATAAAATGGCAGCGAATTGTTTTTTCTATGGTATTTTTGCCACCTGAACCAATTCCTGTAAACTTGAAAAATTTTTCTGACAAGCCGGTGGTAATTTGTTTTACGCGTTGGACGCGTAAGCGTTATGCAATATTACGCAGTCTGTCGTTGGTGGTTAAAATTGGTGTTTTATCCCTGGCTTATTCGTTGGTGAATTCCTTGCCGGATTTGAAGGCTCAAACCGATACTTCACACGTCCGCGTTCGGGTGTATGAAATAGAGGAAATTGCAGTGGTTGGTAGGGGTAGCAATGTGGTTAATTCCGGAATTTCGCGCATGGTAACGGTTATTCAGCGCGATGAGATTGAGCAAGCCGCCATTGGCAGTGTCTGGGATTTGCTTGAGTTTGTCTCGAATTTGGATGTCCGCCAGCGGGGGGCTATGGGCATACAATCCGATATGAGCATCAGGGGAAGTTCGTTTGATCACGTTATGGTTTTGTTGAATGGAATCAATCTCAGCGACCCGCAAACAGGACATTTGAATCTCGACCTGGCTGTGGACAAAGAAGCGATTGAGCGGATAGAAATTCTCGAAGGTCCGGCGGCACGTGTGCTGGGTCCGGGTGCATTTTTAGGTGCGGTAAACATCATCACCCGTAACGGTCAGGAAAACGAATGTGCAGCTTCGGTTGGTGCGGGTGCCCATGGATATTTCCGTAGTCATGTTCATGCCGGTTTAAAAAAAGGAGCATCCGGCAGTTTTATTTCGGGCAGCTATGGTCGTTCCGATGGTTATGCCCAAAATACCGATTACCGTTACTACAATGTATATGGGCAGAGCACTTACCAGCTTGATAAAACCATCCTCGAATGCCAGGTGGGCTATCAGGCGAAAGCTTTCGGGGCTGCCTGGTTTTATTCGCCCCGTTTCCCAAACCAGTACGAAGAAATACAAACCGGCTTTGCCAGTCTGAAAGCGGTTACCGATGCCAGGGTTAAGACCGACACACGCATTTACTGGAGGGGGAAGAAGGACCATTTTATGCTCGACCGTTATGTGCCCGGTTTTTATGAGAACCATCACCTAACCGGAGTTTATGGAGGGCAGTTTAACCTGAGCCTTGGCAGCAGGCAAATACGGACAACACTGGGGGGCGATCTCCGGTCAGAAAACATCCGGAGCAATGTGCTGGGTTATGAACAGGGTGAGCCCAGACTGGTGAAAGGATATGACAGTGTTTACTATACCCGGCAATATGGTCGTACCAATGCGGGATTGTTTTTGGAACAGGTATTTAAAAAGGGTAATATTGGCCTTACAGCCGGCGCCATGGTAAACTGGAATACCGGATTTACCGGGAAACCTTCGGTTTTTCCGGGACTTGAGTTGAGCTATACCGGACGGCACAACCTGGTATATTTTGCAAGTGTAAACAGGGCACTGCATCTGCCAACCTTTACAGATATGTTTTATGAAGATCCTGTGAACAAGGGAAAGATCGATCTTGATCCCAACAGCATGATAGCAGCCGAAGGCGGTATTAAATTTCTACCGGTGTCTGCAAGCTTTAGATTAAGTGGTTTTTACAACCAGGGCAGCGATATTATCGACTGGTTATGGTCATACGAGCATAAGCGATTTAGTCCGGTTAACATTGCAAAGTGGACCTCCCGCGGCATTTCGTTTAATTTTTCCACGCGGACAGGCAGTGAATATCCATTGTCGGACTTTTTTTCCTATGTGGCTGTGAATTATCTGTTTCTCGGTATACAAAAGTCAGTTGCAGATTCGGTGTCAAAGTATAACAGTCTGAAGCAGAAGCTTTCATTTTTGGTGATTCAGTCTTTACCGGCCCATTTAAGTCTGTCGTGGAATATCAGTTTTCAGGATCGTTATGGTGAGGCAATAACATACAATACCACAGAGAGTGCCTATTATACCATGCCATACAAGCCATTCTGGTTAATAGATGTCACTCTCCGATGGAAAAGCAGATATTGTGAACTTTTTGCAGGAATCACCAATATACTCAACACCCGGTATATTGATGCCGGATCAGCTATTCAGCCAGGCAGGTGGTTAGGTGCCGGTTTGGCTGCACGATTTCCTTAATCGCAAAAAAAGGCTGCCTCCGAAGCCCCGGAGACAGTCTTTTGAAACCCCTAAACCTCTTCTTTTACTTTTTTGGTGGAATGTGCCTTAATGACCCTGAAATTTCTGCCGGATACTTCTTTGCCATCCAGGGTATTGATGGCTTCCATGGCTTCTTTTTTGTCCGGCATTTCAATGAAACAATAGCCTTTAGACTTACCGGTTCTTTTGTCCCGGATAAGTTTGATGCTTTCGACACTGCCGATAACCTCGAAGATGCTCCTGATTTCATCTTCTCCCAATGTGTAACTGATGTTACCTACGTAAATAGTCATAAAATGATGGAATTTAGGTAATGATATCCAAGTTACGACAAAAAAACAGGAAAACAAAATTTTGCTAATGAATTGTTGATCAGGAGGTAGATGATTTCAGATGTCGTTCCAGTTTTCACCTCTTTTGATTCGGCTGATTTGCATTTCGGAAACCTTAAAGGTACGTGCCAGAATGACTCCCGGTACACCCATGTTTAACTGGTGTTTTATAATTCTGACGTCAGCAATGCTAAGTTTGGTATAGTGGCGAGGATCGGGCGACTGATAACCGGATCCCAGGAAGTCTTTCCAGCTTTTCCATTCCTTGTAAAAGTATTCAGGTCGAGACGGCAGGGTGCCGGGACGGTCTTTCCACCTGATGTAGTCTTTTGAATTGTGAATGTCATAACTCCTTGTTACCCTTAATGCATCGAAGTAGCTGAGATAGTAGCGCGATTTCTTATGCTCGGGGTAACCCAGAAAATCAGGCCAGCCTTTCCAGGTACCTTTTCTTTTGAAGTATTCGTCGGGAATCCTTGGAAATCTCCGGGGCAGTTTTTTTTGGGCTCTTTTGTATGCATCGAACTTTCTTGCCGAAGTTACGCCAAGGGGAACCAGGCAATCGATGGCATATTTCCGGGCAAGGCTATAGGACCATTGGAGTACAACATCCCAGTTGCTCACTTCAATTGGCTTGCTCATGGCGGGATGGTTCAAATGCAGCTAAATTTACAAAATATAATGAATATTAGGAAGCCTTTGCATGCTTTTAAGACATACTCATTCGTCCGGGTCATAGTCGTCGTCGATAAACGAAGCCTTTACCACCACCGGGCTGGCGGCTGGTTGCCCATGTGGAGCTTTGGTCTTTTTTTCTTCTTTCGCGACAATTTCCCAAACTTTCACATCGGGGTATCTGGTGGACAAGAGCATGGACATCAAGGCAAACGTTTTGGGTCCCTGTGGAATTATCATAACTTCGGAACCAAGTCTTTCTTCGAGGCAGTATGAGGTTAATAGTGAATTGATTTCCTCGGGCCGCTCCACTTCGTAGGTAATAATGCTGTTGCTGTCAAGCCGGTCGAGAAGTGTTTTATTGTTATCAATTACCAGTTGGGTATATGCGGGGTCGTGTGAACAACGGGGAATAAAGGCCAGTACACGCTGAGGTTTTACTTTACTGATGGCTTCGTTGATTGGATGACGGCTGTTATCGAGCGAGGCTATCATTGACAAGGGTTTACGATCGAGCAGAGCATCGCGGTTATAAAGTACAGGTCCGATATAGTCCACCGAAGCCTGTTTCTCCTGCCGGTTGAAAACCTTGGGAGTATAGGACAGGTATAAATTGATATTGGGTGTGGCGAATGTGTTACGGGTCATGCTGTCAATCAGCAGGGCATACCATTTCTTGGGCATGCATGAATAATCAATAAGAATATTCAGGTGATGGGTATGTATATTGCATATTTCATGAAGGAGTTTATCCAGTACTTCAAAATTGTTTTTGGCTGTGCTGTATAGTCGGAACCCGTTGTCGAGAAATTGGCTGAGATATTGGCATGTATCAACTTGTTCGGGTTCGCAGGGCGAAAGTACATATTTAAGAGGGACGGCTACATTGATCAGTCCGGCCAGGTGATAGCATCGGGCCTGATCGCCAGTGGCAGCAATAAAGCAATCGAACTTCTCAAAACGAAGTTCGGCAAAGTTTATTTGATTCAGGTGTGTTAATTCCATCTCAAATTTTGGTCTGTCTGTATTTTTAGACAGCATTTTACAATAAGGCTTTTGTCAGGTTTCTCCTTATTACGGAAATGAATGCAGCCGGTTAATTGTTTTTTATGAATGTGCTGAAATGATATTTGAACGGTGGAAAAGTTAACACGAAAAGGTTAAAGCTTATTTACCAGATTTAACATTACATCGTTTGGAACGAGCCCCATGACATCGCTTGAAAACTCTTGTTTTATGCGATTTACAAAGTACATATCAATTTTTCCCAGGTTTTTCGTTTCGATTTTACCACGGTAGTCGCAATCGAAAAAGTCTTTTATATAATCGAAAGTAATCCCCGAGATATTAACCATCCCCACGTGTCCGGTCTGTTCCATGCGACTGGCAACGTTCACGGTATCACCCCATATGTCGTATGCAAAGCGCTTTTTCCCTACAACGCCAGCCACTACAGGCCCGGTGTGAATGCCGATACGGAGTTCCCATACCTGCAGGTTGTTTAATACCTTGGTATCATTAAGGGTATTCAGGTAATTTTGGATTTC
>JAFGVG010000234.1 GCA_016938095.1 Bacteroidales bacterium | reverse complement strand
GCAAAAGACATGCTTCCGTATGTAGCTGAGCTGGCCGAAAAAGCTCCTTTTTTTGTCAGCGCCCACCCCAATGCCGGACTGCCTAACCAGTTTGGTCAATACGACGATACGCCCGAAGTTATGACAGATCAGTTCAGGCATTACCTCGAAGGCGGGCTTGTTAATATTCTGGGAGGATGCTGCGGAACTACACCGGTACATATAAAGGCATTTGCTAAACTGGCAGCTGATTATAAGCCCCGAAAAGTGCCGGCCGACAAGCATATAACCACCCTAAGCGGGCTTGAAACGTTGGAAATCAGGCGTGAAAGCAACTTTATCAATATTGGCGAACGTACCAATGTAGCCGGATCTATCAAATTTGCCCGGCTTATTCGTGAGGAGAAATATGAGGAAGCATTGAGCATTGCCCGTGACCAAGTTGAAGGTGGCGCGCAGGTGCTCGATGTGTGTATGGACGATGCCATGCTTGATGCTGAAAAATGTATGGTGCGTTTTTTGCACCTGCTGATGGCCGAGCCCGAAATTGCACGTCTGCCCCTGATGATTGATTCATCCAAATGGCAGGTTATTGAGTCAGGCTTAAAATGTGTGCAAGGTAAATCGGTAGTCAATTCCATCAGTCTGAAAGAAGGTGAAGACCTTTTTATTGAACAGGCCCGCAAGGTAAAACAATATGGAGCTGCCGTTGTTGTTATGGCATTTGATGAAAAGGGCCAGGCCGACACCTTCGAACGACGCATAGCTATTTGCCGAAGGGCCTACGACCTATTAACAAATAAAGCCGGTATTAAACCTGAGAACATTATTTTTGATCCCAATGTACTGGCCATTGGAACAGGCATAGAGGAGCACAACAATTATGCGGTTGATTTCATCAACACCATAGTCTGGATTAAGGAAAATCTTCCGCATGCCAAAGTCAGCGGTGGAATCAGCAACCTTTCGTTTTCGTTCCGTGGCAATAACGTAATCCGGGAAGCCATACATTCGGTTTTCCTTTACCATGCCATACGGGCAGGACTCGACATGGGCATTGTCAATCCGGCTATGCTGGCAGTTTACGACGATCTTCCGCCTGAACTGCTGAATATGGTTGAAGATGTAGTATTAAATCGCAGACCCGATGCTACCGAAAGACTGATTGCCTTTGCCGAAACATACAACAAAACTGAAAAGAAAGAGGAAAAAGGAGATGATTGGCGCAATGGCACCGTGGAAGAGCGAATTAATCATGCTTTGGTCAGGGGTATTGTCGATTTCATTGAACAGGATGTGTTGGAAGCCCGCGAAAAATACGATAAATCGCTCCGGATAATTGAAGGCCCGCTGATGGACGGCATGTCTAGAGTAGGCGACCTTTTCGGCGAAGGGAAAATGTTTCTCCCCCAGGTGGTGAAAAGTGCCCGGGTGATGAAAAAAGCTGTTTCAATATTACAGCCATTTATCGAGCAGGAAAAAGATACCACCACAGCAGCTAAAAATGCCGGAAAAATATTGCTTGCCACCGTAAAAGGCGATGTGCATGATATTGGCAAAAATATCGTAGGTGTAGTGTTGAGCTGCAACAATTATGAGGTAGTTGACCTGGGCGTAATGGTTCCGACCGAGAAAATTGTAGCGGAGGCCATTTCGCAACAGGCCGATATTGTCGGATTAAGCGGACTCATAACCCCTTCATTGGAGATTATGACCGATGTGGCCAGACAATTCGAAAAAAAAGGTCTTAACAAACCTTTGTTGATTGGGGGGGCTACCACCTCAAAAATTCACACGGCAGTTAAAATAATGCCCCATTACCACGCTCCGGTGATCCACGTAAAAGATGCATCCAAAAGTGTGGGTGTGGTAAGCAACCTGCTCTCGTCATTGCTAAAGAATGAATTTGTCGAAAAAACCAGAAAAGAATATGCAGCACTCAGGGAGACCTATATGAACGCCCGGGAGAAGGTTTCCTATATTTCTCTTGCTGAAGCCCGGAAAAACAGGTTAACGATCGATTGGGAAAAAGAATTGATCCGGGTTCCGAATTTTTTGGGTATCAAAACATTTACCGATTATCCACTCGCTGAAATAAGCGATTACATCAGCTGGGTCTTCTTTTTTGTGGTTTGGCAATTGCGTGGAAAGTACCCCGACATTTTCAATGATCCAAAACAGGGTGAAGAAGCCCGAAAGCTTTTTGCTGACGCCCGGAAACTGCTGGAACGGGTCATTCGTGATAAGGCATTGACTGCCAATGGTATTATAGGTATTTTCCCGGCCAATTCAGTTGGCGATGACATTGAAGTGTATGCTGACGAATCGCGAAGCCAGGTTTTGTCTACCTTTTACAATCTCAGGAACCAGGAACTTAAATCTGACGGAAGTCCTAACCTGTGCCTCGCCGATTTTATTGCACCACGCGAATCAGGTAAAAAGGATTACCTGGGCGCTTTCGCGGTTACGGCAGGAATGGGTATTGATGTGCTGCTCGAGGAATTTAACACCAATCTCGATGATTACCAGGGTATTATGATCAAAGCCTTGGCAGACAGGCTCGCTGAAGCCTTTACCGAAATAATTCACCTGCGAATAAGAAAGGAGTGGTGGGGATATGCCCAAGATGAACAACTTTCACTTGACGATTTGTTACTGGAAAAATACAGTGGTATCCGACCGGCACATGGTTATCCTGCCTGTCCCGACCATTCAGAGAAAGAAACCCTGTTCCGGTTACTGGATGCTGAAAAGCACACCGGCATAAAGCTTAGTGAGAGTTTTTCGATGATTCCTGCCGCTTCGGTAAGCGGACTGGTTTTTGCCAACCCGGTTTCGCGTTATTTTTTTGTTGGTAACCTGTCGCCCGATCAGGTTGAAGAATATGCCTCCCGTAAAGGAATGTCCGTTGGTAAAATTGAATCGTTACTGGCTTCAAACCTTAACTACAAATAAGTCAGGCCCCCCATGAAAATAACTGATATCTTCGCCCGCAGCAAACGTACCTTTTCCTTTGAGTTTTTTCCACCCAAGGATGAAATCTCTGCCGTTGACTTTGGTATTAATGTGGGACAATTGCTCAAATTAAACCCTTCGTTCGTATCGGTCACCTATGGCGCAGGTGGTTCTACGCAGCAAAGAACATTTGCGCTGGTCGATTACCTGCAGAATAAAATAGGGTTGAATACCATGGCCCATTATACCTGTATTGGTTCGTCGCGTGAAAGGGTAAATGCCGACATGACCTATTTGCAACAGATAGGTATTGAAAACGTGATGCTCTTGCGCGGTGATCCGCCAAAGGGTGATGCCGGTTTCAGCATGGCTGATAACGCGTTCAGGTATGCCAATGAGCTGATAAGCTTTGTCCGCAATAACCATTACGGTTTTGCGGTAGGAGCAGGTGCAAATCCCGAGAAACATCCAGAGGCACCCGATATGGATACCTACCTGCACAACCTGAAGAGAAAGTGCGAAGCCGGAGCCGATTTTCTGATCACCCAGCTTTTTTTCAGCAATGATGCCTACCATAGCTTTGTACAACAAATCCGTAACATGGGCATTTCGTGCCGTGTTATACCCGGCATAATTCCCTTGACAGGATATAAGCAGATCAGGCGATTTGTGGATATGGCTTCCACAACATTTCCGGCAGAGCTGCTCGAAAAAATGGAGAGGTACAGGGATAATCCCGACAAAGCCTACCAGGCCGGACTCGACCATGCCATAGGACAATGCACGCAGTTACTGGAACAAGGTGCCCCGGGAATTCATTTTTACACATTGAATAAATCGCGTGCGGCAGTGGAATTGTTCGAATCGTTACCGACAGCATTCCGGATGTAATAAAAATTTATTTGTCAACAGGGAGCCGGAATATCAACGGAAATTAGTAAACTTATACCGACTTTACTTATTATTGTTTAACCTAATTACTACACAATGACACAACAGAAGAATACACAGGCCGTGGGTATGGCCTTTATGGGGATGATCTTCTTCATCTTCGGTTTTGTTACCACTTTCAACATTACCCTGGCTGACAAATTTAAAGCCGTTTTTGAGCTTACGAACTGGCAGGCACAGTTGGTAAACGGTGCTTTTTTCTTCACGTATTTCGTGTTATC
>JAFGVG010000233.1 GCA_016938095.1 Bacteroidales bacterium | reverse complement strand
TTGATAATTCACTGAATAAATTACATTGGTTTGGTTCAGCCCAACTATTGACGGGCCCAAAATATTACTTGCGGCCGGAACCGGCAAAACAGCAGCAATTACCTCTCTTCTGCTGCTTTCGCAACGCGTGTTTTCGTTATAGGTGGAAACGTAATACCGATGAGTCTCTGTTAAATAAGGGGTTCGGTAATGGTTGGCCTGTTCCAGCAGATTTCCTCCGGTAATGCTGTCGTACCACCTGCTGACAGTGCCGTCAGCCCCGGGAACCGATTCGAGAAGAACTGTGTCCGGACCGCATTGCTGAACATCATGTACGCCAGGAAAACCTGGAATGGGATGTATATTGGCCATTACCCTTTGACGGGGGCTTTCGCAGCCGGTTGCCTCATCCACCGTTGACACCCAGTAAGAGGTGGAGGCAGTGAGATAGGGCGTGGTATAAACCAGCCCCGTATCCAGCATTGTTCCACCCGATGAAGCGTCATACCAGCGGTTCCCGGTTCCGTTTGTCCCGATACCCGATTGTATGTCAAGAAACCCTTCACCACAGCGTGCTGTGTCATCAGCCACAGGACTACCCGGAACTACATCAATCTGAACCAGAACAGGTGTCCGGATGCTCTCACAACCGGTAACGGTGTCAATGCTGCTCACCCAATAGGTAATAGGAGTAGACAAAACAGGGGTGATAAAGGTATCGGCTTCAGCCAGTAAATGGCCGTTTATTTCCAGATCGTACCAACGATTTGTGTTTCCATTGATGCCGACTTCTGCCGGTATGGTCATACTGGCGCTGCCGCAGTGTTGCAATCCACTGACAAGTGGCGCATCCGGAACAGGGTGGATTTCTACGTTCACTGCTCTGCGGTAACTCTCGCATCCTGTTGTGTAATTGAAACTCGATACCCAGTATTGCTTTCCGGCCGTTAACCAGGGTGTGTCGAAATCATTTACTTCGGCAATCACCGTTCCTCCCGAACCACTTTCGTACCAGCGGTTAATATCGCCGTTCAATCCCGTCGTGGAATGAAGAGCAACAACTCCTGCTCCGCATCTTTCGGCATCGTGAACACCGGGGAATCCGGGAACAGGCTTGAACAAAACACCTACCGTATCAGCACTGGGCGGGCACGATCCGCTGGCAATGTGCCATTCAAATGTATAAAACCCTTCTGTGCCGGCTTCAACAGTGGCAATAGCACCCCGGGCATGCGCATTGGGAAAAAATGTCACATTACCCGAACCCGAGATTTTCCGCCAGGTACCGGTGCCAATGCCGGGGTCGTTGCCGGTAAGGGTTACCGATGTTCCGCAAACAGTGTCATTTAAACCTGCATCGGCCGGAGGAACAGGGAGTCCAAAATCAATTGCAATGGTATCGGTTGACCTGCAACTGGCATTTATAATTGTCCAGGCAAAAACATAAAGACCTTCATTCCCCGGAATAATTTCAACCATAGCATTGGGACTGCTGATGTCGGGATGAAAAACCGGAGGGGTAGCCGTCGGGTTGGTAATAACACTCCATTGTGCTGTACCTATAGTAGGCACATTGGCCCCCAGGGGTGCAGTAATGGATTCACATAAAAACTGATCCATGCCTGCAAAAGCGGGGGCAGGATTCTCATCGCGGGTGATGATTACCTGGTCGGAACTACCGGGGCATATACCGTATTGACTGGCCACGGTCCACCTGAAAACATTGTTGCCGAACGACAGGTTATTGGCAATGGTGTTGGCAAGATGGCTATCGTCCAGTACACCTGTTCCCGATAGAACAGTCCATGTGCCGGTACCTCCATTTTCAGCCGCAATAGCTGCCAGATTAACAGCAGATGAATCGCACACACCTCTGTCAGGTCCGGCATTTGCAGGTCCAGGGCTAAGATCACGGAGTATCCGAATCGTATCGTTGGTGTTGGGACAAGCACCATTCGGACTCCTCACCGTCCACACCAGCTCTGAAACACCTCCAGCCAATGAAGTTGCTGTTGCCGATGGGTTATGTATGTCGTTGAAAACAGCCGATCCCGAAGCCACCGTCCACGTTCCCCTTCCGTTATTTGTTGGTGGCTGGGCGTGCAAAACAGTGCTGCTATTTCCACAGAATGCCTGATCGGGCCCTGCGGCAGCCGGAGCCGGTGGAAGATCGCTGGTAATTATCACTTCATCCACAGCAACGCAAGGGCCATTGGTCATGGTCCACCTGAATAAATTCGGGCCCGGAGCCAGATTGGTAACATGACTGTGGGGATCAGAAGGATTATCAATGACAGCAGCAGCGGTAGTACTCCATTGTCCTATGCCTACAACGGGTGTATTGCCCTGTAAGGTGTACTCATTGTCGCAAATCACTTCATCAGGTCCGGCATTGGGCGTAGGTGCCGGCGTATCAAAAATCCGGAAACTTATTTTACTCGGTGCGCTGGCACAGGCCCCAATGGTTTCGGTTACCCAGTAGGAAAAACTACCACTCACGGTATTATCGATGAAAGTCGGCGATCCGGTAGGATCAAAGGTGCTTCCGGTATGGATATGGTTTGTAAGCAGCGAATCGGTATACCAGTTTACCTGACCTCCCGAGGTGGAAAGGGTCAGTAAAATAGGACTACCGGCACAGAACTCAAGCGACGGATTGGTAATTACCGGGGGCGTGGTGATAATTTCTATCAGGGCAGTGGTGGTAATGGGCGGAAAATCACCATTGACGAGATTGGAGGGTGGTATGGCATCAAAGGGATTCCGGTCATAGGGATTGCAAATATTCCAGTTTCGCAGGGTAATTTCAAAAATATCTCCTGCAATGCCGCCTGCAGGTGCACTTATTGGCCACGAAATCTCCGTTGGCCCGTCAGCCGGTATCGGTATTTCAACAATGGGTCCGGCAACAGGTGGCAAAGAATTGCCATCTGCATCGGTCATCTGATAAACATTGCCGAGCGGATCGCGGATGGTAATATTGGGAATACGATCGCCGCCAATGGAAGTAGTTCCATATATAAACTGCACCCAACGCGTGATGCGATTGGGTTTGTCCGGTTCAATGTTAATATTGCAGTTAAAGGTGGAATTATCTTCAAAACGAACGTCAACGATATCGTCTCCTTCGCAAAACTGAGCCACCACAGGATCGGTAATTATTACGGCTCCGTTCTCATTGTCCCGAGCCCAGGCACTGAACTGCTGCTCCTGCCGGCTGCTGCTGACGCATTGCTGACCATCAAAAACAACATATGCTTCTGCTGTATAAGAACACTGATCTGCCGGGGGATAAATGTGGGTTGCTGTAGCCGTAAAAATAGTGTCTCCCTGCGATACCGCCGGCACTAAATCGGTAGCACCGGTTCCGTCGTTCCAGACATAGAGAATCTGCACCCTGGAAGGATCAACCGGCAACATGAACTTATACCGCACATCCATGTTTAAACTAACAGGGGCACAAACGCTACTGGTTACCTGCCCGCTGTAATTGTCGGTGATCAGTGCGCACTGACCGGTAACCCGCAGCGAAAACGAGATTATAAATAACGTGGTTACGGTTAGTAGTTTTGTAAATGTGCCCCTCATACCTGTTGTTTAAAGTCATCCGATGCCCGTCGGATTTGGTTTCTAAAGTTTTGCAGTGTGCAAAACTGTCAATAGGTTAATCGACAACAAGTCATACAAATAAGGTGTGTTTAGCGTGCTTTTCCATTTGCCAGTTTTATACGTTATTTTTGACGAATGGTTACATTTCGTTGACTAACGATTGCGAAGCTATGACCAATGCAAATTTTTGTCCTACAGGTGAAAAAGCGTCCGTGCCGGAACCTTGAGAAGGGATAAAAGCTACTATAGCAATTTACCAAATAATAATCAAATAACCAATGGAACTATCGCAAAATACAAGGAAGGATGGTTCGGAGTAATCCTTATCAGGCTCTCTGATGTTATAATAACGATTTAATAATGGTTAGCACAGAAATTGAGATTGCCCCTGACCATTACCTCACCGGTAAAGGTGCACAAAGCCGCGCATGGCCTTATCCGGTATCCTGGTTTGTTTATTCTGGGGATCTTCATAAGCCCTGAACAGGGATATGACATAATAATACACCCCCACCGGTGCATCACGCCCGGTATTCCTGATGGTGCCATCCCAACCGCGCCAATCGGGCATACTGCCTGCATATTCATATACCTTTAATCCGCTTCGGCTGAAGATGGCAATGTCGATGAAATCAACCGACACATCCAGACATCTCAGGGTATCATTCGTCCCGTCGCTATTTGGCGTAAAAACATTGGGCATTTCAAAATTCTCGGCAGTGGCATAGGACAACTCTATTTCATGTGAGGTTGAATCGGTACATTCATAAGGCAGATCCGATTTTGTGGTTAGCACAATGGTATAAGTTCCCGGTAATTTATACTCATGTACCAATTGAAGTGAATCACTGCCGAGATTAATGGTATCCCCATCGCCAAAAATAAGCTCGTAACCGGCCATATTTTCTGAGGAGGACATGTCAAAACGGTATCGCCCGGGGGCCCCCTCCGAATTTTCGTAGTATTTTCTGCGCCAGCTACTTCCCGGATATTCTTCCCCGTCATACAAGGGAATGTATTCAACGGTAAAACCGGCCTTGGATTTAATGGACTCGTAAAATACCGAATCGGTTCTTGATAATCCGTATACATCCGTAACGGTGAGCTTATACCAGGTATCTGCCCAGGGTGGATTGTTTACTCTTGCTATTAACCGGGGTGAGGGATTTACTGCATCGGGATTGTCGGTTGTCCAGGTAAACTTAAGTGAGGGTTGTACCTTTTGCTTTTCACCGGTTTGCGGAATATAATAAAACAAAGGTACCCTGGTTGTGTCAGCTCTCAGGTCAAGTGATGAACAGTTATAATACCCGAAGAGCAATGTATCTCCATCATCTTTGTTAATGATTTCCATACCCAGGTCATTGATCACTATCCAAACCCTGAAGGTATCCCTTTCCAACCCTTTTGACATTTCTACCTGATATCCCGAAGATACTGTTATGGTGTCGATCTGCGAAGACAACCCGGTAGTAACCCCCGGGATCAAATCATAGGTTATGGTTTGCGGATTATAAACCCACCAATGGAAATCCCAGCCATCTGTGCTGTCGGTTGATACGGCTTCAAGGGTTGCGTTGGCGCCGGCACCAAAATAAGGCGTGTTGAAAACAAATACCTTATCCTCAGAGGATACGGAACCATACCGGGCATCAAAAACAAAACCGGCTGCGGGAGCATAAACCTGGGCCAGCCCCACTGCGGCAAAATCCAAAATTAAGGTCAGCAATAACAGCGTCCGTTTTAATATCATCCGCATGCAGGATTTTTCTACAATGCTAACTAAAAAAATCAAGAAATAGTATCGGGCGATGTTGAATATGGACTATTTGCGTGTAAAAGGGTTATTTTTACAGAAATTTTTACACCATGGCAACGCCTTACATATTAAGTGAAACCCCCTGGAAAACTGTCCGGGATACCCGGTACGAAATCGCCGTGCTTCCCTGGGGGGCTACTGAAGCGCACAATTACCACCTGCCCTTTGGAACCGATACCATCGAAACGGTTTACATTGCCAATGCTTCGGCGCAAAAGGCCTGGGAAAAAGGTATACGGGTGGTGACTCTTCCGGCAATACCCCTGGGTGTGAATACCAGCCAGATGGATATTTATATGACCATGAACCTGAATCCCAGCACCCAGTTTTCCATTCTGACAGATATACTGGATAACCTAAAACAGCATGGCATTTGTAAATTTGTTGTGCTCAACGGCCATGGCGGTAACGATTTTAAAACCATGATACGCGAGCTTCAGCCAAAGTACCCCGACATTTTTATTTGTCAGCTCAACTGGTACGAAGCTGCACCGCTTGATCAATTCTTTGAAGAAAAGGGCGATCATGCCAACGAAATGGAAACCAGTATCATGATGCACATCACCCCCGGATTGGTATTACCACTTGATGAAGCCGGTGAAGGCAAAGCCAGGCAACCAAAATTTTCAGCCCGGAAAGAAGGATGGGTATGGTTTCCGCGCGCATGGACAAGGGTTACAGAAGATACCGGAATAGGCAATCCCAAAAAGGCCACGGCAGCTAAGGGGCAACAATACCTCGAAGTTATAACGGATAAGATTGCGAACTTCTTTTTAGAATTATCGGCAACCAGCCAGGAAGACCTTTATGAATAGCGTAATCTGGCCAAAAAAACAGGCTCAATAGAGATTGCTTTAACTTAGCGCTGGCGACAGGGTTGGTTTGGTTATAAATCAAACAATCCATCAGGGGCATTGATGTGTATCTCGCCTTTGCTGTCATCAATAGCCAATATGATGTCGTCATGCAAAGGAACAAGATATTCCCTGCCATTGTGTTCAACCTCCAGGAGCGGATTGGCAGCAACTCCTACCATGCTGCCTGCCAGTCCAACATATCCAAGACGGGCATCCATTACACGGTAGCCTTTAACAGGAATCCTATTTATACCGGCTTTTTTTTGTTTTCCCGGGTGGCGGGCGGTTATATAAACCGCAGCGCCTGCGAATGACTTTGCTTTTGTTGCTGAAGTAACCCCTTCGAAGCCTGTTATAGCTGTCTCTGAATTGTTTAAATAAAAGGTGTCCATAAAAAAAGGAACCAGCAATCCATCGATTTCAATGAATACCGGTTCCTTATTTTTAATTACGTTCGGGGCATTTGGCTCAAGCCTCACCAATAATAAAGCCTTTGTTCCGTGCGGCTTTGAAATGACCCCAAGCTTTATGCAGTCATCTTTTCTGATCATCCAAACAGTAATCCAGTATAAAACGCAAAAACGGCAGGATGATTAACTGAACAGGCGATACCCGTTCGCACTAAGCTTCGGTAGATTCAGCCGGCTTTTCGGGCTCGGCTTCGTCCTTGGCTTCAGCAATCGGTTCAGCAGGTGCACTCTCAGCAGTTGCTTCATCTTTTGCTTCAGCAATCGGTTCAGCGGGTGCATCCTCAGCAGTTGCTTCTTCTTTAACTTCAGCAACAGGTTCTGGCGCACTCTCAACAGCAGCTTCGGCAGGTGCTTCAGTAGCAACTTCTTCAACTGCAGGCGCTTCTGCTACTTCAGCTGCTCTTTCTTCTTCAGCCTGTGCCTTCAGCTTTTTGGCCAATTCCTGCGCCTTGGCTTCCTTAACCTTGGTTTCGGCTTCAAGGCGTTTCTTCTTCTCATCGGCTTTACCCTTGCTAACCTGGTCAGCCTGGGTCTTAATTCTTGAAGCCTTGTCACTTACCCATTTCTGGAACCGCGATTCAGCCTCTTCGAGCGAAAAAGCTCCTTTTTTTGCACCTTCCAACAGGTGTTTCTTCATCATCACACCTTTGTCTGACAGAATAGCCCTACAGGTGTCAGTAGGTTGAGCGCCCTTTTGCAACCAATCTAATGCTCTATCAAAATTTAATTCAATAGTAGCAGGATTAGTCTGGGGATTGTACAAGCCAATCCTTTCAACGAATTTACCATCGCGTGGCGCCCTGCTATCTGCTACCACAATGTGGTAGTAAGGCAACTTTTTACGGCCTTTTTTCGATAATCTGATTTTTACGGGCATACTAATAATTAAAATGAAACCTACTTTATTTTTGAGCTTGCAAATGTATAATTTTTTTTAAAAAGTTTTCAGGTATGGAAAAATTAATTATTTTTGTCGCTCTTTTTGAAAAGATAGATATCAATAGCAAATACATTGTAACGAATGGCAAATCATAAATCATCAGAAAAAAGGATCAGGCAAACTGAAAAGCGGAGAGTGAATAACAAATACGCTGCCAAAACCACCCGAAACGCATTAAAGGAACTTAGGTCGGCAACCGATAAAACTGCTGCCACAGAACAACTTCCCAAGGTTGCTTCCATGCTTGATAAACTGGCCAAGAAAAACATCATACACCCTAACAAGGCTGCAAACCTGAAATCCGAAATTTACAAACAGGTAAACGGCCTTTCGTAAAGCATTTCTATGCATTATTTTACTACCCCGGAAGATGACTCCGGGGTTTTTTTGTGCCGGCTTTTCCAAACGGAAAGAATTGCTTATCTTTCCCAAAAGGTTAAGGAAATGGAAGTTTATAAGAATCTCAGCATCCGCAACTGGGCGCTTGAAGATCGCCCCCGCGAAAAATTAATGGCCGGTGGAACGCAACAATTAAGCAATGCCGAATTAATTGCCCTGCTTATCGGATCAGGTACCCGCGAAATATCTGCCGTTGAACTGGCCCGGCAGGTGCTGCACCTCGCCAACAATAACCTCGACAAACTGGGAAAATACTCCGTAAGCGACCTTACCAAACTCAAGGGCATTGGTCAGGCAAAAGCTATTTCCATTGTTGCGGCACTCGAGCTGGGTCGCAGAAGAAAACTGGAAGATACCCCCGATTTGCACAAAATCACCGGGAGTGCCGAAGTATTTAACCTTATGTTCCCGTTACTGGGCGACCTCACCTATGAAGAATTCTGGGTGCTGCTGCTGAACCGCTCCAACAAGGTAACCGAAAAACGTAAAATCAGTCAGGGAGGTATTACCGGAACCGTTACCGACATTCGGCTCATCCTCAAAATGGCCATCGATTCGCTGTCCACTTCGCTGATTCTTTGTCATAACCATCCATCGGGCAACCTGCAACCCAGCGAGGCAGATATTAACATTACCCGCCGGCTTAAAGAAGCATCATCGCTGATGGATATCGCCGTTCTCGATCATGTCATTATTGCGGGCCGAAGCTATTACAGTTTTGCCGATGAAGGCATTATTTAGTGTCTGTCCATAAAAATCCCATTTGCTTCGTTACGCTTGTCCGAAAATTGCTCATTTACAACAAGTAAACTCCGCATTTTCAAACTGCGCAAGCCTTGCAAATGGAACTCTCTGAACAGACACATGACCAGTTAACCATTTTTCCAGCTTTATTGATAAATTCTATTTAACCTCCTGACTAAGTTTGGTAACCTTTCCCTTATCATCGCAAACCGATAGTAAATAGGCCGCGGTTTTCCCCAGCACGGGATGTCGCATATCGGGCGCAATTTCCGCTAGCGGAACCAACACAAACATCCGGAGGTGAATTAGCGGATGCGGAATGAATAATTTGTCCGAACGGAATATCAGATTGTCGTAAAACAGAATATCAATATCCATGGGCCGTGGACTAAGCGGCTCATGAACAACCTCGCGCCCACAGAGTTGTTCAATCTTATGTAATCCCTCCAGTAACACCTGCGGCTTTAAGTCGGTTTCCAAAGCAATTACCTGGTTACAAAAATTTTGCTGACCCGAACAGCCCCATGGTTCCGTTTCATAAACCGAGGATTCCATGATTACCCTGCCACATTGCTTATTCAGGAAAGATTTTGCCTTTTTAAGGTTTGCTTTCCGGTTCCCTGTATTACTTCCCAATGACAAATAAGCCTTGTGCATATGCTTCATGTGTAAGGTAAAATTAGGGGAATTCCGCTGAAATCATTAATATTGTTTCCAAAAACTTCAAACCCCTATGTTATGAAAACCTTTTTCAAATATTTACTGGCCAGTATCCTGGGCTTCATCATTGCTTCATTTCTTCTGTTACTTATATCTATTGGTGTGATCAGCGCCCTGGTCGCCTCGCAGGATAAACCGGTTGACATTAAAGCCAACTCCCTGCTGATGCTGAAGCTGAACCAACCCATTAACGACCGCAAGTCGCCCATGCCGGCCTTTTTTTTCAATCTTTCGAGCATCACCGCTGAACAGCAACTCGGTCTGAATGATATTCTAAATAACATCAGCAAGGCCAAATCCGATGAAAACATAAAAGGCATATACCTCGAACTCACGGGATTGCAAACCGGCATTGCCACCATTGAAGAAATCCGTAATGCATTGATCGACTTTAAAAAATCAGGGAAATCCATTACCGCTTTCAGTGATTCCTACACACAAGGGGCCTATTATCTTGCCACAGCTGCAGATAAAATTTACCTGAATCCCGGTGGTTCGGTAAATTTTGTCGGACTCAGTGCCGAAATCATGTTCTACAAAAAAACACTCGAAAAGCTCGATATTGAGCCCGAGGTTATCCGGCACGGCAAATTCAAAAGCGCCGTGGAACCCTTCATTTACGACAAAATGAGTCCCGAAAACCGCGAACAGATCCGCACCTACGTGGGCTCCATTTGGAATCACATTGTGCAACAAATTTCCGATAGCCGGCAAATCCCGGTTGAAAAACTGAACTTCTTTGCCGATAGCCTTATGCTCTGGAGCAACAATGCAGCCATCCGTTATCACATGGTGGACGCCATGCTGTATAAAGATCAGGTACTTGACACATTGTCTAAACTGGCAGAGGTTAGCGGGCCTAAAGATTTGCACTTCATCACCCACCAGAAATACCTGAGGGTCCCCAAAGCAAAAGATAAAGGTTATTCACGCAACAAAATTGCCGTGATTTATGCCGAAGGAAATATTGTTCCCGGTGATCAGGGAGAAGGTGTCATCGGATCCGATAAAACCGCCCGGACCATCCGCGAAGCCCGCCAGGACTCCTCTGTTAAAGCCATTGTTTTCCGGGTTAACTCGGGTGGTGGAAGCGCCCTTGCTTCCGAAATTATCTGGCGTGAATTGTACCTCGCGCAACAGGTGAAACCAGTCATCGCTTCCATGGGCGACGTTGCCGCATCAGGCGGTTACTATGTATTGGCAGCCGCTGACACTATCGTAGCCAATCCCAATACCATTACAGGCTCCATAGGTGTATTCGGCCTGCTGGTTAATGCCGAAGACTTCCTGGATAACAAGCTTGGCATAACCACCGATGTGGAAAAAACCAATGCCTGGTCGGACTTTGGATCGGTATACCGGCCGCTTTCGCCAACGGAACGTTTGGTGCTTCAGAAAATGATCGATGAAACCTACAACACTTTTGTCAACAGGGTGTCCGAAGGCAGGAATATGC
>JAFGVG010000232.1 GCA_016938095.1 Bacteroidales bacterium | reverse complement strand
TATTGTTTTAATTTTTGATTTCAATTCTTTTCCTATTTTCACATTCCCATAGGGTATAAACTGAATTTTTATGCAAACGAATCGAACTATAGGAGATAAGATAGCTGCACTCCGTTCGCTTAAGAAGATTGAACCAGGTGAACTGACGAAAAGGGCAGGACTGTCTGAGAA
This sequence comes from Bacteroidales bacterium, assembly GCA_016938095.1. Taxonomy (GTDB): domain Bacteria; phylum Bacteroidota; class Bacteroidia; order Bacteroidales; family UBA10428; genus UBA5072. Next base: position 4,932 of record JAFGVG010000232.1, on the reverse strand, counting down.
ACAACTTGAATTGATTGAATCAGGCACTTCCATACCTTCGCTGGGCGTGCTTATACGAATATCCAGGGCACTGGGACTGCGACTGGGAACCCTGCTTGACGATACGGTAAAGGAAGGACCTGCCATTATGCGCGAAAGTGAACGGAGCAACTCGAACAGTTTTTCGACACACAATGATGAAAGCCGTGAGCACATGACTTTTTTTTCCATGGCCCCAAACAAAGCCGATCGCCATATGGAGCCTTTCATTGTTGATATTGTTCCTGATATGGAACAAAAAGCAGTCAAGTCAGCTCACGAAGGCGAGGAGTTCATCTATGTGATGGAAGGTAAAGTGAATGTGCATTATGGCAACAGCCTGTATGAACTTAACAAGGGTGACAGCATCTATCTCGATTCAGTGGTGGATCACCTGGTGACCACACCAGGTCCCCATGCCCGTATTTTGGGCATAGTATATGTTCCGTTTTAAACTTTTCGCGCATTATGGAACTTGTTGAACATACACTTTGTGACCTGCTTGAAAAATGGGCAGGTGAAACGCCTGATCATGAGTTTATTGTTTACCCCGACAGAAACCTGAGATTTACCTATGCACAGTTTAACCAGCGGGTTGATAAACTGGCAAAAGGACTGCTGGCCATTGGTATAAAAAAAGGTGATAAAGTGGGCGTTTGGGCTACCAATGTGCCCGATTGGTCGACATTTATGTACGCCACCGCCAAAATTGGTGCGATTCTGGTTACGGTTAATACCAGTTATAAATTGTCGGAACTCGAATTTCTGATCAAAAATGCCGACCTGAATACGCTTTGTATCATCGACGGGTATCGCGACAGCGATTATGTTAACATGGTATTTGAATTGGTTCCCGAACTCAGGGAATGTGTACGTGGCTCGCTAAGGTCCGAGCGATTTCCGGAGCTCCGTAATGTTGTTTTTATTGGACCTCAGAAACACAAAGGAATGTACAATACCCATGAGCTTATTATGCTTGGCTCGCAGGTTACCGACGATACATTGCTGCAGGTGCGCCTTACCATTAATTGTTACGATGTCGTAAATATGCAGTATACCTCAGGTACTACAGGCTTCCCCAAAGGCGTAATGCTTACGCACCATAATATTGTAAACTGTGGTAAAAGTACCGGCGAATGTATGCATTACTCGCAAAACGACAGACTGTTGGTATGTGTTCCGCTTTTTCACTGTTTTGGCTGTGTTCTGGCTATGTGTGCCATAATTACCCATGGCGGCACACTTGTATTTGTCGAAGAATTCGACCCGCTGATGGTGCTGGCTTCAGTTCAAAAAGAAAAATGTACTGCTTTATACGGAGTGCCCACCATGTTTATCGCCGAACTAAACCATCCCATGTTCGATATGTTCGACCTGAGCAGTCTGCGTACCGGAATCATGGCCGGTGCCTTATGTCCCATCGAAACCATGAATCAGGTAATGACCAGAATGAATTGCCGCGACCTGATCATTGTTTACGGTCTTACTGAATCGTCACCAGGAATGACGGCCACGCGCATTACCGACCCGCCCGAAATACGTGCCACTACCGTAGGAATCAATTATCCCGGAGTTGAAGTGAAAATATTTGACCCCGAAACGGGTAAGGAATCCCCCCCGGAGGTTCAGGGCGAAATATGCTGCAGGGGTTATAACGTTATGAAAGGTTATTACAATAATCCCGAAGCAACAGCCAGGGCCATTGACAAGGATGGCTGGCTGCATTCGGGCGATCTTGCTGTGAAAACAAAAGACGGCTACTTCCGTATTACAGGCCGAATTAAAGATATGATCATTCGCGGTGGTGAAAATATTTATCCACGTGAAATAGAAAACTTCCTTTACCAACTTCCGCAGATCGAAATGGTGGAAGTGGCCGGCATTGCCGATGAGAAATATGGGGAAATTGTGGGGGCCTTTGTAAAATTGAAGGAGGGACAAACTATTACCCAGGAAGAGATTCAGGAGTTCTGTAGGGGCAAAATTTCACGTCACAAAATTCCCAAACATGTTATTTTTGTGGACGATTACCCCAAAACTGCCAGCGGAAAGATTCAGAAATACAAGTTGCGCGAAATGGGACTGGAATATGTGAAGAGCCTTTGCCAATAAAAAAGAGGCTGTCTAAAAAGTCCGATAATCGATGCCGTCATTTCGAACGGAGTGAAGCAATCTGTTGTATATTAGAAGATTGCTTCGGTCGTACCTCCCTCGCAATGACGATCGGAAAGACTTTTTACACAACCTTTTTTTTTCTTCAGTGGTTATAGCTTGAAATAAGCTCCAACAGTAATGGCGCCTGTGGTAAGTATATTATTCATGTTCACATTAAATCCGGCATCGGTTGAAACCTCCTTATAGTCATCCTGCTTTTCGATCTCGGTGTTTATACCCAGGCTAAAGGCATTAACCGAGGCAAAAAGCTGAACTTTATCGCTGATGTCAAAGGCAATGCCGGGGAAAACGTTTAACCCGATTTCGGTAACCTTGGGTCCATTAATAGTTACATCACCCGACTTGGATTTAGACGATCCGAATTCTAAACCGGCTTGCGCATGCGCATAAAAAGAAAATTTATTTGCCCTGAAAAAATAATAACGGGCAAAGGGGGCAAATCCAAATGATGACGCGCTGGTTTTCACTTCGTCGGGTTCACTATGTGAATTGGTGGATGAAACGTTAAGTGTTAAACCCAGTCCTACCCAGAAATCGTCCGAAAGCATATAACCTGCCTGGGGATTGAAGTAAAAACTTACAGTGGATGGATCTTTTTCAGTGTCTCCATCGATCTCTGTTTTTCCGCTGGATGCATTAACACCCAGGCTTCCGCCCACAAACAGCTGGCCGTTCGAAGCCAGGGTAACGGATAAAAGAACGATCATCAAATAGAAACTCTTTCTCATGATATGCTTGTTTTCGTTGGCTTACTCTTAGGTTTTTCAGCATACACCCCTTACTCTTTTGGGGATTTTCAGGTAACTCCCTGTAAATTGCCGCAAAAATAATAAAACATATTAACCCCTGTTCACCCAAATTATTGTGTGCAGAAATAAAGATTGCCTCAGCATGATCAGCCTCCGGACTTACTTTATCATATTGATGCAAACCTGATTTTGCGGATTAATGGCACCGTTTTCAATATCCGTAATGTTCTGAAGCGTGGTATTAGCAATCTGTGTAAGGGCGGTATCGGTGAAATATGCCTGATGCGCTGTTATCAACACATTGGGGAAGGTCATAAGCCGCATAATTTTGTCATCCAGGATAATGATCTCCGAGAGGTCTTTAAAGAAAAGTTTTTCCTCTTGTTCATATACATCAATGCCCAGGTAACCGAGCGTTCCTTCCTTCAATGCCTCAATAGCAGCATCTGTGTCTATCAGTTTTCCCCTGCTGGTATTGATGAGCATGGCTCCTTTCTTCATCAGGGCTATGGATTCTTTGTTGATGAGTCGGTTGGTTTCGGGTGTCAGGGGACAATGCAACGAAACAATGTCAGAAACCCTGAGCAATTCGTCAAGCGAAAGGTAGGAAACACCCTGGGCCTCAAGTGAGGAATTCCGGTACACATCATAAGCCACCACACGGCATCCGAATCCTTTCATAATGCCGGCAAAGGCAGCACCTATTTTCCCGGTACCTACCACGCCTACGGTCTTGCCCGTAAGTTCAAAGCCCTGAAGACGCTCTATGGAAAAATTTCCCTCGCGCACGCGGTTGTATGCCTTATGTGTCTTACGGTTTAATGCCATAATGAGTGCCACTGCATGCTCGGCAACAGCGTTCGGTGAATAGGCAGGCACTCGTAACACTTTAATGCCCAACCGGCATGCTGTTTCAATATCAACGTTGTTAAAGCCTGCACAGCGCAGCACAATGGCTTTGAGCTGCTGTCCGGCAAGTGCTTCAATTACGTCCTTTGTCAGCGCATCGTTTACGAAAACACAAACAGCATCGTATCCTTCAGTCAGTTTTACCGTTTTTAACTTAAGTGAGGATTCGAAATAATTGAGTTCATGCAGGTTTGCTGCATTGGCTTTATCAAGGTATTCTTTGTCATACGATTTGGTACTGAAAACAGCTACTTTCATGTTGTGTGAATTATATAACAATATATAAGTAACAATGCATTCCGGTTTTTGTTGTTAAATTTATGGAGTAACATTTTTCAAAATTCCATTTCCCGGCGATGAAGGAACTTACTGTAATATTTTTCTCTTCGTGGAAATTTGCAGCGACTTTTCCGGTGGCTGTTTATGCCATGAAGATGTCGTTTACCGAAACGCTTATTTATACCAATATCGGGGGATTACTGGGTATGGTCATTTCAGTATTTCTCTCGGATGTTATCTTAAAGTTATGGCAACAATACTGGCCTGAAAAGCTTAAGATCAACAAAAACAAAAGAATTTTCACACCGGCCTCGCGCAGGTTAATCCGCATTAAAAAACGTTACGGTCTGCCGGGTATTGTGGCGTTGAGCCCTGTGCTGCTTTCGATTCCCCTGGGGGCATTCCTGACAGTGAAATACTACGGTGTAAATGTCCGTAACATGATCTGGCTGACATTGGGACAATTATTCTGGTCGGTATTGTACACCCTCTTTTACACCCAGGTCAAAGTGCTGATAGGTTGATGATGGCGCCTATAGTAACGGCCCCGGTATTGATAATGTCGTTCAGATTTATGCCAAAACCGGATTCGGTTGACCGGCTTTTTTTACCACCGTCTTTTACAATTTGATAGGTGAAACCAAGGTTAAAGAGATTAACAGCAGCATTCAGTTGAATTTTATCATTCAGTTCAAAGGCAATACCGGGAAATACCGTTACCCCAAACGTCGTGGTATAGGGACCGTCAACGGCATCACCGTCCAGTTTCGACCTGATGGTGGAGAAAGTGACCTTTGGTTGT
>JAFGVG010000024.1 GCA_016938095.1 Bacteroidales bacterium | reverse complement strand
GGCATTTCCCAGGTTATAGAACTGGAAGGCATCGGTAGGAATGTCCTTGGCCGCAACCGATGAGCGATTGTACTTGGTTTGCTCGGCTGAGTATAGTGCCACTATATTAATCTGGTGTTTTCCGGCAAATAAGCGGTCGTAGGTGAGCAGGTTTTCAACAGCCCAGTTGTAATGGTGCGAGTTGGAAATGGAGGCGGTCGATTCGGTCTCTTCATTAACGCTGCCAACTCCTCTTCCGGTATAAGCACCGGTATTGTTCTGAATGAAATTCAAACCAAGGTTAAGACGGTATTTCAACCCTTCAATGCCCGGAATTTTTATTTCTCCGTAAAGGTTGTTGTAAGTGGCAAACCTTTTGGATTCGTCCAGGTATTGGTCTTCGAGGTCTTCAATCACGTCTTTGGTCCATACAAACTGGTCATCGAGGGGCATGCTGACAATACGTCTCAGTGAACCGTCGTCGTTATAAGGATTGACTATAGGCGACATGCTCAACACGCCATAAAGTCCGACCTGGTTACCGGTGTTGGTACTGTAACTATTATTGGTACTGAAACCGAATTTGAAGAAATCACCAACTTCCTGGTCAAGTGATCCGCGAATAGACATACGGTTGTAACCCTGGCTGGGGATAACAGCTTTTTCATTCAGGTAACCGGCGCTGAAGCTATAGGCACCTGTTTCAGTTCCACCGGAAATGGTCAGGTCGTGATTGTTAACCGAACCATTGCGGTAGAAAAGGTCCTGCCAGTCGGTATCCAGCGAGCGGTCTTCATGTAGTCCATCGGTTTCGTAAATACCGGCGGCATCGCGCAGAGCTGAAAACTCAGCAGCATTCATCATGGGGTAGGGAGCAAATACTTTTTTCAGTCCATAATAACCGTTATAGCTTACCTGGGCTTTTTGTCCCTTGGTTCCCTTGTTGGTGGTCACCAGGATAACACCGTTGGCACCACGGGAACCGTAAATTGCAGTTGCAGAAGCATCTTTCAGAATGTCAATGCTCTTGATGTCGTTGGGATTGATATCACCGATATTTCCGCCAAAAGGAATGCCATCGAGCACTACCAACGGGTCGTTGGTAGCATTCACCGAACGGATACCACGGATACGGACCTGCATTGCAGAACCGGGTTTGGTGGACACCTGCGACATTTCCACACCGGAAATACGACCCTGTAATGACTGCGTGATATTGGCAGCAGGTATGTCCTGGATGATATCGGCATCCACTGATGCAACAGAACCGGTCACGGCTTCCTTACGCTGGGTACCATAACCAATTACCACTACTTCTTCGAGAGCGGTGACATCGGCCATCAGGGTAACATCAACAACCGACTGGCCGGCTACGGCAACGGTTTCTTTCAGGAATCCGATGTAGGAGAATTCCAGAGAAGCGTCTGCACTGGGTACCTGAATAGAGTAGTTGCCATTGGCATCGGTAACCACACCGGTATTGGTGCCCTGGAGCACAACATATACACCCGGAAGTGCGATACCCTCCTGGTCAACTACCTTACCGGTGACTGTGATCGGTTGCATGGCTGTCTCCGTTTCGTTCCCGGCAATTGGAGAAGCCTTCAGGTAGCTGGCGCTCGGAATAAGCATCATCATGGCCATTGCCACAACCATGGGCTTATTCTTGATACATTTCAACAGTGAAATGCATGCATGGATTTGTTTAAACATAAATTAGAGTTTTAGGGTTAATATGAAACAGTTCAAATGAATGAATTAGCAAACTTTACGTTGGTTGGCAGGTATCTAAACAGCCCTGCCTGCACAGGCTTTTTTAAGTGATATGTGTCATAGGCATCAACAGTTAGAATTATAACGCAAAGGTTGTTTCAGGGTAAATTGTGAGCAAGATAATAAGGATGTATGAAAAATGCAACCGATTGCAAAAGAAAAAGTGTTAAAACTTTCACGATACACTATAAAAATCTAAATAACAATTATATAACAAACAGATAACGATACCATATGTGCATGTTATAATTAACTTTACAGCCTGATCATAGGGTAATTGGTTGTAACGGAATGATGCCGGAAGTTCTTTTTGGCCGTAACGGTTTTCAGGCCTAACAATAATATGGTATTTAATCGGACTATGACATGCTCACGGGCAACCCCTATATTATTTAAATAACAAGGGTTGTAGCAGTGTATATATTGCAAGATCGTATGATTACAATTGCAAACGATTGCAATAAGTTGTTTTCATAGTATCGATAGGGTGTACAGATTACGGAAACAGGCAAATACTGATGATTACCGTTTTTCGCAAATAGCACGAACATGGCGGGAAGGAAAAAAGAGGCTGTGTAAAAAGCCAATTTATTAGGCGTAGTTACAAACTACGCCTAGCGCATTGTGCTGAATGTCAGCTTTTAATGCTGAGCGTAGTCTCCTGACTACGCTCATTTCATGACTTTTTACACAGCCTCTTCTGCTGCATAAATGAGTGAGCTTTGATCAGTCCGGCTCAGGCTGTTTTCTCAATATTCCAGACAAAGGCCCTCACCCCGACTTCGTAATTAATGGCATCCATTTTCTTTATCTTTTCCAGCACAATGTCTGCCATATTGTCTTCGACAATGGTAAGGGTTGCTGAATTCACTTCGGGCCATGTATGGGTTCCCAGCCGGGGTTCGCCGGTGTTTGTGCCTGCACCGGTTACCATGGGCCATTGTGTGAATCCTTTGATGGCCAGTTTTTCAAGCATGTACTCCACTTTTTCGGTAAGTGCCTGGTTGTATATGATCATTATTGCTTTCATTTCTATAGTTTATTAAGCTTCCATAAAATCGAGTTCCTCTGTCTCTTTCGATTTGCGATGCTCACTCCGGCGCACCACGTAACGGTATATGACCGGAACAACAATCAGTGTAACAGCGGTTGAAATTAATAGTCCACCGATTACTGCAATACCCATGGGTCGCCATATTTCCGATCCCTCACCCTGGCTTAGTGCCAACGGAAGCATACCCAGTATGGTGGTGGCAGTGGTCATCAATACCGGGCGCAGACGTGAACGTCCGGCACGTTTAATAGCCTCGTCGAGTTCGAGGTCCCTGTCGCGCATAAGATTGGTCATGTCCACCAGCACAATGGCATTCTTTACCACAATCCCCACCAGCATAATGGCACCCAGCATGGCAATGACACTCAGGGTGGTATTGGTGATCACCAGGGCCAGAATAACACCTGTGAATGAGAATGGGATGGAGGCCATGATAATCAGCGGCATTTTGAGCGATTCGAACTGTGAGGCCATGACAATGAACACCAGAATAAGACTTACGAGCAGGAGCATTGACAGGTCGGTCATCGATTCGGTAAGGTCTTCATAGGCCCCGCCTACATCTACCATTACGCCTGCAGGTATATTTACGTTGTCGAGCTCAGCCTTTACATTGGCGGCCATTTCACCCAAAGGTACCTTAAACGGCGTAACCGATACGGTAACCACTCTTTCGCGCCTTTTTCTTTCGACGTTGGGGGGCGACCAGAATTCCCCGATCTGACCAATTTCGCCCAGGGTTACATTGCCTCCCGGTGTGGGAATTGCAATGCTCTGGATATCACTGATGGAACTCCGGTAGTTTTCGTCGAACCGCACAATTATGTCGTATTCGTTGCCCGATTCCCGGAACTGCGAGGCGGTAAGACCCACAATTCTGTTACGGATCATATTTGATACCGTGGCAGTGTTCAGTCCATGCTGCGACATCTTATCCTGATCGAGCGTGATGCGTAACTCGGGTTTTGATTTCTCACGGCTTATGGTAACTTCCCGGGCGCCTTCGAGCTTTTTGATGCGATCGGCAACCTCGTTGGCCAGCGCAGTGGTTTCATCGAAATTGTAGCCATATATTTCCACATCTACTGTATTGCTTGTACCACCCAATCCGCCTCCGTCGCCATTGATCACACTGTACTTAACAATTTCGGGAATAGTGCCGAGGTACTTACGCATTTCTTCGGCAACCTCCACATCGGACCTTTCTCTTTCCGATGGTTTAGTCAAAGCAAGGGTTACATTGATGATATTGGTACCCGAACTCTGGAACAAAGCGGTGAAACCGGCATTGTCGTCGGAACCCGACGAAGTGGAAACAATATCTTTCTCAGGAATTTTTTCTTCTATAAAGGCATCAATTTTTCGGGCAATTTTAACGGTTTCGTCAAACCGCACACCAGGCTGCAATTCAATGCTGGCTGTTATCTGTCCCTGGTCGGACATGGGTATGAATTCGGTT
>JAFGVG010000231.1 GCA_016938095.1 Bacteroidales bacterium | reverse complement strand
TCCATTGCGGTTTTCATCAAAAGGTTTGCACTGAACATGATCGAGTATCATCAGGCTGTTAAATCCATTAAGGGTGAATCGGGTAAGCGCATCGGTACCCCCTGCAATCACACGCTTTACCTTGCCCTGTTTAATCATTCTGGCTCCGAGCATAATGGCATTGGCTGATGAAGAGCAGGCGGTGTTGATGGTGGATAAGTGACCACTGATGCCCAGGATATCTGCAATTTGTTCGGTGCTGTCACCACAGTCGTGCCCGGCAACATCGCGTAGCCTGCCCTTTGCCTGGTTTTGCATAAAATGGCCGTAAAACACTTCGCTACGATCCATCCCACCGGTGGTGGTTCCCGAAATTAATGCAGCATCAGCCAGTTCTTTTTCATTCAACCTGGCTTGCCTGACAGCCTGGCGTGCAGCAATAATACCCAGCAATGCTGTTCGTGAGTAACCGGATAATCGCAAAGCACCGGCCATATGCCCCAATGCACTGTTTGTAATTTTTATTTCACCAACCGGAAGGTCGTTCTCGTGAGCGGAAGACAACAGGGATAGCCTGCCAATACCGGTTTGCCTGTTTTGCAAGGCATGGAACACTTCTTCCGAATCAGTACCAATTGCGGAAATAATGCCAATACCGGTGACAAATACGCGCGGCACAGCAGTAAATTTATCCTTTATTGTTTTCCCTGATGAACTCAGCCATTGACCTTACCGAATAAAGCACTTTTTTTCCTTCCTCAGCGGTGCCCAGCTTCAGTCCGTATTTCTTTTCAAGCAACACTATCAATTCCAATGCATCAATTGAATCGAGCCCTAACCCGTCTACAAATAGCGGTGCATTTTCTTCAATATGCTCCGGGGTTATCTCGGTAAGGTTGAGCACCTCAATAATTTCATCCTTCAGTTTGGCAATCAGTTGTTCCATAATTCAATTCCTCTGCAAGTATAATTGGGTTAAATTCTGAGGCTCAAAAATAGCAATTCCCCCGGGATCGGCATTGGTTTTTTCGATCAAATACAAGATGCCATCGTAATTAGGTCCATGTTGTTCAATCCAGCCTGCAATACAGCATTGCACATGACTCTCGTAAAGCAGCAGATTCACGTAACGGTACATCCTTTCGGCATCAAATGCCTCATCGACAAAAAAGGTTCCCTCACCATAAAACTTGTTTCGGATACAAATCTCACCAATCACTATATTGGCCAGCGTATATACAAATACCGAAGGACTGGGGAAATAGGATGACCGGTCCTGTATCGAAAGCTGATGATTTTTGTCCGTTTCGAGCGATGAAGATGCATTATAAAGAACCAATCCTATGTCATCTCCGGCATAACGACTGTTTAGCTGCTTATCGCGTAACAATAATTCGGAAGCTAAAAATCCAAGTTTGCACAAATTATCCATTTTGTAGAACTTGGGATAATTGATCGCTGTTTCTTTATATACCTCGGTATAAAAGGCAGCCGGATCAGGTGTATGACTACGGTACAAGACCTTGTCATTTACCTTAACCGTTCCGTTGCAGATACGGCAGTAGTCGTTTATGTAATATGGCCCGTTCATTTCTTATACAATAAAACAGATGCATTGCAACCACCAAAACCCGAGGCAATTTTTAAGCAGGTGTTAATTTTTGTTTCCCGGTTTTTATCAATAATATTGATTGGATGGGTAACTCCCATAGTATTGTATCCCACAGTTTTAATGAGCACATTGCCATACATGGAATGAACTGCAGCAATAGCCTCAATAACGCCTGCAGCGCCAAGAGTATGTCCCCAATAACCTTTCAGGCTGTTAACCGGAACATCCTGCAATCCGGCACGCGAAATGGCAATAGATTCCATTTCGTCGTTGTAGGGCGTTGCCGTACCATGCGCCGAAATATAATCAACTTTTTGTGTTGTCTGCTGCAAGGTGCGTTTTATGGCAATGTAAAGTCCTTCGCCGGTGCGCGATGGACCTGAGATGTGATTGGCATCGTTGCTTGAAAAACCCGGGCCTACAACCACCTTGTCCTTTTTGTTTGCCAGTTCCTTATCGTTGCTGAGCACAATGGTTCCTGCAGCTTCACCCAACGATAACCCCTGGCGTTCTTTGTCGAATGGCTTACAAGGCCCTGTGCAAAGCGACATAAAAGAGTTAAAGCCCGACAATACAAATTCGCTTACAATATCGGCACCTGCTATTACCACATGATCGAATTCGCCCGCACGAATCAAACGCGATCCTATTATCAAAGCCAACACACCCGAAATACAGGCGTTGGATACCACCATGGGTTTTAGCCTGAATCCAAAAAAATATTGGAGAAGCTGCGCGGTTTGCCAAAGATAGGCGCGTTCAATTCCTTTTTCGCCAGCCAGATTGGGATTAAGCACATCAATATTACCCTTGGTGGTACTCAAAATCAACAAGGTTCTGTCGGTTGTGAGATCCAGTTCAGCCTGAACCATGGCCTGCCGCAAAGATACAATCACCATTTGCTCAAAATAAGTATACCGGGGGGGATCAGAAATGTCAGCAAAGCGTCGTGCAAGTATTTCTGAATTTACCATCGAAGCCCAAAATGGAGCCGGTGAAATGCGGTCGTCATGATGCTGCTTTATGCCGGTTTGACCCAACCTCAGCAAATCCATGTTTTCGTCAGTTGTAAAACCCAGCGATGAAACGATATTGTCCGAAACTATGTAAACGTCAGTCAATTTTTACTGCAATATGGTTAATCAACAATCGAATATTTTTGTTCTATAGCCGGGTTTTTTCATGCCAGTCCTTGTTTTTTCTTCCATTCCAGAAAAAAAGGTGGAAAATCGAGCATTAATTCCATGTCGGGTGTTAAAAAAACCTGCACAGACAAGCCGGTGGCAACTACCTCATCGGTTTCATTCCGGTAAATCACGTATTCATATTGCAGCCGGGCTGCCTCGCAATTCAAAAACCTGGTTTCGACAACAGCTGTGTCGCCATACTTGAGCGGCTTTTTGTAATCGCAGTTTATTTTTACCAGGGGTATCAGCACCCCCTTGTGATAAAAATCCATGTAATTGATTCCATATAAATTTCCAAATGCTTCACGGCCATCCTCGAAATACTTGATGTAATTGCCATGCCATACAACACCCATCGAATCGACATCGCTAAACCTTACCTGTATTTTGGTACGACAAACCAGCTGATCACTATGCAAAGCCATAAAACTCCGGTACGTTATGAAATCATTTTTATAACAAATGGCAAGTATATAAAAAACCCCGTATTTCATTATCAAATACGGGGAATTATTTAGCAGTAAATGAAAATTTCGGCTCCAGTATGCTGTT
>JAFGVG010000023.1 GCA_016938095.1 Bacteroidales bacterium | reverse complement strand
TAGTCAATATATATCCCGGTGTAATGAAAGCAAGGATGGAAAGCAGCCCCATTACTGCTGCTGACGAAAGGTTTGCCGATGTGAAGGCACTTGTAATGGATAAAGCTCCGGTGGTTACCTCGCAGGAAAAAATAGATGCCACCAATAAAAAGCTGGAAAAGTTTATCGCCGAATGGATGCAACGTTACGAAAATGAAATAAAAGGTATCAAGGAGACCGATAAATTAACCCCTGATATGGCACTGCCCGAAGAGGCCATGAAGTAACTTTTTTTACGAAAAAAACTGCAATCTTTTTGGATTGCAGTTTTTTTTTATCAATAGCTCTTGTTAATGTTTCTCGGCCATGCTTTGTGCTCCATGGCAATGCTTATATTTCTTACCGCTTCCGCAAGGACATGGGTCGTTACGTCCCACCTTTTTTTCAACCCGCACGGGTTGGACATGCTCTTCCTTTTTCTGTCCGCCTGGCTGATCGGGCTGAAACTCACGTTTATTGGCTTCCATTTTGCTGAAATCGGTACGCCGGGGTGCCTGGGCACGTTGTACCCCACTGGCATCGCGAATGGGCAATTGGCCACGAAGCAGCACACTGGTAACCTCACGGTTTATTTTATCGATCATGGTCCTGAACAGCTCAAACGATTCGAACTTATAGATGAGCAGGGGGTCTTTTTGTTCGTAGGTTGCGGTTCTTACCGACTGCCGCAGATCGTCAAGTTCACGTAAATGTTCCTTCCAGGCCTCGTCGATGGTATGCAGCATAACAGTTTTTTCGAGCGATCTTGTCAGTTCTTCGGCATTCGACTGATAAGCCTTTTCGAGATTGGTAAGTACGTTGAAAATCCGGGTACCATCTGTTATAGGTACTACAATATTTTCATACAGCTTTCCCTGTTTTTCAAACACATCACGGATAACAGGCAAAGCTTGTTTGGCAATCATCTGCTGTTTGCGCTGGTACGTTTCGCGCAGGGCCTGATAGGTTTTTTCGATAATATCACCGGCACCAAGCTTATTGTATTCCTGCAGGTTAACAGGAGGTTCAATAGAAAGCTGTCGTAAAACATTGAACCTGAACTCGTCAAATTCCACCTGGCCATGATATTGATTAACAAGACTCTCACAAACATCGTACATCATATTGGCCACATCGAGCTGAATACGCTCACCGTATAAAGCATGTCTTCTTTTGGTATAGATTACCTCGCGCTGGGAATTCATTACATCGTCGTACTCGAGCAAGTGCTTCCGAATGCCAAAGTTATTCTCTTCAACTTTCTTCTGTGCCCGTTCGATCGACTGCGTAATGAGCTTTGCCTGAATAGGTTCGCCTTCGTTCCATCCCATTTTGGCCATCCATCCGGCAATACGGTCAGAGGCAAACAAACGCATAAGGTCATCCTCAAGCGAAACATAAAACTGCGACGACCCCGGGTCGCCCTGGCGTCCGGCACGCCCGCGCAACTGGCGGTCAACGCGCCGCGATTCGTGTCTTTCAGTACCAATGATAGCAAGTCCTCCGGCTTTCCTAACATCTTCGCTGAGTTTAATATCGGTTCCCCTGCCCGCCATGTTGGTGGCAATAGTAACCGTTCCTGTCCGGCCTGCTTCGGCCACTATCTCGGCCTCGCGCTGATGTAATTTGGCGTTTAGTACATTGTGTTTTATGCCTTTTAACTTAAGCATCCGGCTCAACAACTCGGAAATTTCAACGGAGGTGGTGCCAACCAATGAAGGTCGTCCGTTATTATGCAAATTTACAATCTCATCGATAACCGCATTGTACTTTTCACGTTTGGTACGGTAAATCAGATCCTCACGGTCGTCACGAACAACCGTCCGGTGGGTGGGAATAACAATAACATCCAGTTTATAGATATTCCAGAATTCACCGGCTTCGGTTTCGGCAGTACCAGTCATACCAGCCAGCTTGTGGTACATTCTGAAATAATTTTGCAGGGTAATGGTTGCAAAAGTTTGTGTGGCAGCTTCAATCTTTACCTTTTCCTTGGCTTCTATAGCCTGATGAAGCCCTTCGGAATACCTTCGGCCTTCGAGGATACGCCCGGTTTGTTCATCAACAATCTTAACTTTGTTATCCATTACCACATAGTCGACATCGCTTTCGAACATGGTATAGGCTTTCAGTAACTGGTTAACGGTATGGATACGGTCGGATTTGATGGCATAGTCCTGCAATAACTTGTCTTTTTGCAACAGTTTTTCATCTGCTGAAAGTCCCGCTTTTTCCAGTTCGGCAATTTCAGAACCTATGTCAGGCATGATAAAGAAATTGGGATCTGAAGCTGTTCCGGTGATTAGATCCGTTCCTTTTTCGGTTAATTCGACCGAATTTAGCTTTTCGTCAATGATAAAATAAAGATCGTCGGTAACTACATGCATGTTTTTGCTATTTTCCTGCATGTAGAAGTTTTCGGTTTTCAGTAAAAGAGCTTTATTCCCCTGTTCACTCAGGAACTTGATAAGGGGTTTGTTCTTGGGTAACCCTTTGAACGACTGTAGCAGTTTAAATCCGCCTTCCTCGGTTTTACCCTCTGTAATTAGCTTTTTAGCTTCAGCAAGCATATTGGTAACCAGGGTACGCTGCGTGTTGACCAACTTTTCAACCTGGGGTTTGAATTCTTCGAACGACTGATCGTCACCCTTGGGAATAGGACCCGAGATTATCAAAGGTGTTCTGGCATCATCAATCAGCACTGAATCCACTTCGTCGACGATGGCATAATGATGTTTCCGCTGTACCAGGTCATTGAGACTGCCTGCCATGTTGTCGCGCAGGTAATCGAAACCAAATTCGTTATTGGTTCCATAGGTAATATCGGCAAGATAGGCTTTACGGCGACTGTCGGAATTGGGTTGGTGTTTGTCTATGCAGTCAACTGTTAACCCGTGAAATTCAAAAACAGGGCCCATCCATTCCGAGTCACGTCTCGACAAATAGTCGTTAACGGTAACAATATGAACACCCCTGCCTGCCAATGCATTCAGAAACACCGGCAAGGTAGCGACCAGTGTTTTACCTTCGCCGGTAGCCATTTCGGCAATTTTTCCCTCGTGAAGTACTATGCCGCCTATCAGCTGTTCGTCGTAATGTAGCATATCCCAGGTAACCGGGTTACCACCTGCAAGCCATGTATTTAGGTGCCTTGCCTTATCGCCGTTAATCTGAACGCTGTCTTTCTGCGATGCCAGACTACGGTCCATATCGGTTGCTGTAACCTCAATATAGGGATTCTCCTTAAATCTGCGGGCGGTTTCCTTCACCAGTGAAAAGGCAACTGGCAGTACTTCAAGTAACGACTTTTCGAGTTTGTCAACGATGTCCTTCTCGGTTTTGTCAATTTCCCGATATAACTCCTCCATTTTCTCCACATCAACTGAACCCTGCTCAATGGTGACTTTCATTCCGGCAATGTGATCTTCCAATTCCTTTACCGAGCCCTGAACATAGTTTTTTAGTTCAGTTGTTTTTGCCCTGAGTTCATCATTCGAAAGTTTCTCAATCTCACTGTAGGCTTCACGGATTTTGTTCAACAATGGAATGATTTCCTTGATATCGCGCTGTGATTTACTGCCGAAGAATTGTTTTAGAACGTTTGTTAATGCCATGTTATTTAATTACAATCAGATAAAATAAAAAAGCAGGAGCTGACAAGTCAGCCCCAGGTAAAAAGTAATACCCGCAGGCTACAAAGTTTTAGCTTTGGGATGCATATTATTCATCTCTTAGCGACTTAATGTCGCGGTCAAACACATACAAATTGCCATTACCCATCAACTTCAGCTTATCAAGTATCTGGGTGGCATTTGCTTCTTCTTCGATCTGTTCGGTAACAAACCACTGAATCCAGTTGTGTGTGGTATAGTCCTTTTCGTCGATACATACAGCTACAATACTGTTAATTGATGCTGTGATAAACTGCTCGTGTTTGAGGACTTCTTCAAACATCTTTTTTACTTCGCCAAAATCCTGTTCAGGTTTCTTGAAAGCAGGAACAACAGCTTTTCCGCCTCTTTCGTTGATATACCTGACAATTTTAAGCATATGCTCACGCTCCTCGTCGGATTGTGCATAAAGCCAACCAGCTACACCGGCCATACCTTTTGTTTCGGCCCACGATGCCATAGCCAGGTAAAGGGTCGAGGAATATCCTTCTTTCTCCACCTGCTCATTTAATATCTTTTCTACCTTTTTATTCAACATAATTTTAATATTTATCGGGTTATAAGTATGAAACAAAATTAGAAAAAAAAATACGTTCGTTTCAATGGTCACTCCTACATATGCCGGATGATTTCATGGCCAAACTCCGAACACTTCAACTTGGTAGCCCCTTCCATCAGTCGTTCAAAGTCGTAAGTAACCCGCTTCGATTGAATTGCACCCTGTAATCCATTAACGATCAAATCTGATGCTTCTTTCCACCCCAGGTATTCAAACATCATGGCACCGGAAAGAATAACAGAGCCTGGATTTACCATATCTTTTCCTGCATATTTGGGAGCCGTTCCATGGGTTGCCTCAAAAATGGCGTATCCTGTATCGTAATTGATATTGGCTCCCGGGGCAATACCTATACCTCCGACAATGGCTGCCAGGGCATCGGAAATATAATCGCCGTTCAGGTTCAGGGTAGCAATAACTGAGTATTCGGCCGGACGGGTAAGTATTTGCTGAAGGAAAGCATCGGCAATGACATCTTTTACTACAATGTTTTTGCCAGTTTTAGGATTTTTAAATGAACACCAGGGGCCTCCGTCCAGTTCGGCTGCTCCGAACTCGGTTCTGGCCAACTGGTAACCCCAGTCGCGAAACCCCCCTTCGGTAAATTTCATTATATTTCCTTTGTGTACCAATGTAACTGAAGGAAGATCGTGCGCTATGGCATAATGAATAGCTGCTCTGATAAGACGTTCTGATCCCTCACGCGATACAGGCTTAATGCCAATGGACGAAGTTTCAGGAAATCTGATTTTGGTGACTTTCATTTGTGAGCGCAGAAAATCGATTACCTGCTTCACTTCGGGACTACCGGCCATCCATTCGATTCCGGCATAAATATCTTCGGCATTTTCCCTGAAAATAACCATATTGGTGGTTGTGGGATCCTTAACCGGTGAAGGAACCCCGGCATAATAGCGTACCGGCCGCAGGCATACATATAGATCGAGCAATTGTCGCAGGGCAACATTGAGTGAACGGATACCACCGCCAACCGGTGTGGTAAGTGGTCCCTTAATGGCCACCAGGTATTGCCTGATGGTATCCAGGGTGCTGTCGGGTAGCCAGTTACCTGTTTTATCAAATGCTTTTTGTCCGGCAAGCACCTCTTGCCAATGAATCTTTCGCTTTCCGCCATAAGCTTTTTCAACAGCACTATCAAAAACATTAACCGAAGCAGCCCAAATATCGGGTCCTGTACCATCGCCTTCAATAAATGGTATCACCGGGTTGTCCGGAACTACCAGCCTTTGGTTGTGCATTGTTATTTGCTGTCCGCTCATATTAGTTGGTTTTATTCGAGTTCAAGATTTAACTTTTGCCTGAAAGCAGTTAAAGCAGGGTTCTTTTGGCTAAGATACCTGAATTTTTCTTCACTGGTGTATAATTTCACCTTTTGGTTTTCCGAAGCTTCTGTTAACCCTGCCGAAATGGAGATTTTGCTATTACCAAATACCTGTTGCAGGTACCTTTCAAGGTCGGAACGGGTGGTATTGTTGAAATCGTCCAATTGTGAGCCGTTATTCAGGTCTACCTGAATGGCATCCTCGCCGGATATGACAGGTACAACGCTTCTGAGTGTTACGGCCATACGGGGCCTGCTTTCGCGGAG
>JAFGVG010000230.1 GCA_016938095.1 Bacteroidales bacterium | reverse complement strand
TCTGCTGCACACGCCCCACCATGTAATTGGTAAGGGGTTCGGCAACCAAACGGGTTTCATTACCTGATTCGTTGAACAAGGCTTTTTCTTCATAGGTTGTGCTTTGCAATAACCCGAAGGATATGCCGTTTGGCGTGGTTCCACTCAGTTTTACCGCGTTAATTATGTGCGTGAATTCAGGAACTTGCGAGAACGATGTTACATTATCTGCCTGTGGCCGGTACGACGGGGCATGCCCTATACGTCGCGAATAGAACATCATATTCTGGTCGGCTGTGAAATCGAAAATATGCTTTCCCTCCAGAAAGAAGGGGCGTTTTTCATCGTAGAAAGTTTCAAAGGCAGTCAGATTCATAACCGAGGGATCAGCTTCAATCTGCCCGAAATCGGGATTGACAGTAACATCGAGCGTGGCATTGCCAATACCAAATTTGCCATCGATACCTGCATTACCTTTCCACTGTGTACCTTTTGTATATGGATTGCCACTTATCCCGGGTTCACCGGTAACCTTCCCCGACAGGTATGGCAGGAACTCAACCAGGCGGGGTTTTCTTACACCCTGTAAACCATACATGGTACCGAATGAATAAACATGACCACTGTTTTTTCGCGGAATAAGGCTCCATTGATCGGTTTCCTGTATTCTGCGGACAATTCGCCTAACATGCAGGCCCCATATCATGCCAGTGTCACTGTGGTTATAACGCAGTTGTGTAAGCGGAATACGGTATTCAACTGTCCACGACGAGTCGTTGAATGCAGTTTTCCCTTCCCATACAGCGTTCCAACTGAGGTTCACCGAAAGGTTGTCGGTCACAATCAGGTCTGTTTTGTTACCACCGGCATTAATGTTGAATTCAGGGGCAGCCCTGTAATCATGGTATGTGTCAAATGCTACGCTGATAAGGTCGCCGATGGAATTGTCATCGCGGTTGCCAACAAAGCGATTGATTTTTTCAGGTTCCGGATCCCATGCTCTCAGGGCGAAGTATAAATTCCTGTCGTCGAAAAGTATTTTTATTTGGGTTGGATAGGTAGAGTAACCTCTTTCAACAGGTGTGTTTTGTATGAATTCCTGCGACCATTCTCCGTCGGACGACCAGCATGCATCATCGAGACTGCCATCGATTAACGGCGGTACACCCTGGAGTTTGACGGTGTGATACGACCGTTTATAGGCCTGGTCAAAAGGTATCAGACTGTCGGTTACCTGCGAAAATAGCATTTGTGAAATAAACACCAGCACGCAAAACATCCTGCCTCTCATACGGAATACTTTATGATAAAGAGTATCCCGTAAAAGTAATGAATTATTCGCTTGTCAGGTCAGCGTCGGCTTTTCTACCGGCAGATTTCCTGGTTCTGTTCCTGACCGGCGTATCCTGCTTGAAATAGCCGGCATTGATCAGCCATGTGTCAGTGGCAGAAAGATGCTGTGATTCGTCTTTTTGCAAAGACTCATCTTTTTTTGATGCAGACAGGGAATCAGCTTTAAAAAGCGCATTGTCTGAAGGAACATGGTAAGCCAGTTCCTGCATTCTTTTTTCGGTGATGTTCTCAAGGTTCCGGATGGCATTTCTGATTTCTGCATCGGCATTCAACTGGCCTGAAACGCGCAGTGAAAATATCGGAATTGCAATCAAACAGATTACCAATTGTTTAACGAAAGGGTAACGCGTATAATTTTTCATAACAAGGTTTTTTGTCTACTTAATAGAAACAAAAAACAAGCCAAAGGTTGCATCCCTCAGTATAACAAATTGTTAAAATTGTATAAAATTCAGGTTAAAGAAAAAGAATTGACTATTTACACAGTCTCGTTAGTTTATTGAAGTGCAATATAAGGCGCAAAGCACTATTTCTTCTTTTCCGATGCAGTCTTTTTAGCTTCAGCAGGCTTCTTTGCTTTTGGAGTAGCCGGCTTTTCGGTTTTCTTTACCTTTTCGGGTTTTGCTTCAGCAGGCTTTTCTTCAACCTGGTTTTCTGTATTTTCGGCAGGAGCAGTGGATTCAGCAGCCTCTTCTTCAAAGCTGATCATATTCAATGCCAGCAGCGTGTTGTACCAGGTAACCAGTTTTTTAATATCGGAAATATAAACACGCTCACGATCGAAGTTCGGAAGTGCTTTTTCCATGAATTTGCGAAGTTCGTCGGGAGATGATTTTGCATCGGGGGCTTGTACACCGGGTGCTGCATCGTGGATGCTTTTAAAAACATCTTTCAGCGGCACTTCATCACCATCCGTAAATATGGCAATATCGCTCAGCGAACTCACTTTTTGCGAGGCACTTACAAACATTCTCTTTTTGTCGGCAAACGACTCAACAATAATCCCGTTGCGGCCCTGCGATACAAACCTGAACAAACCGCTGTGACCCGAAACTGACATTATTTCCTTTAAATCCATATTGGTACGTGATTTTTGATTGGGGGTAAAAATAATAAAAAGTTACAAGGATGGTGCAAATTTTTTGCTTAAACCATATTCCTTTCTTTTTTTATCAGCTCGTAAGCTTCGTTTATTTTTTGAAATTTTTCCTGTGCTTGTTTTCTGATCTCTTCGCCCAGGTAAGCCACCTTATCGGGGTGGTTTTTCAGTGCCATCTGGCGATAAGCTTTCTTTATTTCTTCGTTGGTGGCATTTTTGGAAACCTCTAAGACTGTATAGGCCCAGTCATTCGACTTAATAAACATGCTTCTGATTGATTCGCAGTCGGCCTGGCTGATACCCAGTCCAATTCCTATTTGCCCAATCTTGTCAATTTCGGATTGGGTTACAGATCCGTCAGACAGGGCTATTCCATAAATGAGATGCATGAGTTGCAGGCGCGATGAGTAATCCATTCGCGACCGGATTTGTCGCGTAACATCTTCCAGCGGGATGTTTTGTCTGAGAATATCTCTGAGCATGCCAAGCATTTCTGAGGCATCTTCCTCTCCGAAGGCTTTCAACAGGTAGTTTTTCACAAAAGCAAGCTCAGAACGCATAACCCGCTGGTCGGCTTTCATAACCGCAGCCATCAAAACCAGCAAGCTCATCACAAAGTCACCGGTGGTGGTATCCGGTCGCCGGTTATTTTCAAAACGACCGAGGTCAGCCGCATCAACAAATGAGCCGAAAGCGAATCCCAGGATAGCCCCAATGGGTCCACCAATGGTCCATCCCAACCCTGCGCCTATCCATTTTCCGAATTTTGACATGTTGTTAGTATAATTCTTTTTATAGAAGCTGCTAGCTATTGGCTATTAGCCGTTA
>JAFGVG010000229.1 GCA_016938095.1 Bacteroidales bacterium | reverse complement strand
GGAGGCATTTGCTCCTTCATATAGTCGTTCGAAACCCCGATATCTTTAGCTCCCAGTAATTTAAACACTTCACCTGCTGCCACCGTTGCCATATAGCTTCCTTTCTGGTCGAGCCAATGCGCATCGCCTTTTTCAGGAATGCCATAACTGATAAAGGTAAGGCGGGGAGCACACAGGGCAATCAGTTGATGCGAATCTACCGAAAGATCACAACCGGTTTTACGTCCGAATTTGGATTCTTCAGCAGCATATTTCAGATAATTGCCGGCCATCCAATGGTAACCTCCTCCACCGGCCAAATTCTCCACGGCCTCGCCATAAAACCTGCGGTGTAAAGTAGTACCGCCTTTTCCCGATGAACCAATCAGTCCCACGGCAAAGCGGGGCTCAAAGGCAAGGGTAACCAAAGCAGCCTTACCATAGCGTGAAACTCCTTCAATGCCTACCTTTTTGGCATCCACCAGGGTATCGGTTTCCAGGTAGTCCAGTGCCCGTGCGGCACCCCAGGCCCACGCCCTCAGCGCTCCCCAGTCGTCGGGTTTCCGCGGCTGACCTTTGTTTACCAGTCCGATAATGCCCCGTGTAAGACCTGCACCATTATCGGCCTGTACGCTCGAAGGGTCAAGAATTACATAGCCCCAACCCGCAGCCAGCAGTTGTTCTGTAGGCGCTGAATTACCATTGGGTGGCGGAGCAAAAAAATTGGGGCCCGGGAGCCGGGTGATGGGGGCATAAGCCGGATATTTATCAAATACCTCTTTTAATGAAGGATCACTGGCAATCATCATTTCCTTAAAGGCATTATTTATCTTCTCCATGTCATCGGGCATGGGTTGGGCAGGCGAAGGCAGCGACGGCCGGCCAAACATAATCAGCACAGGCACTGGTCCTTTCACATTCAGGGGGGTAACAACCACCATGTTGATATCCACACTGATCAAGGGGTAGGAGCTATTGTCCACATGTCCGGTCATCTGTTTTGCAAGCACCGGTATGCGACCGACGAATTCCCGGTCAGTGATCCTGGCAGTCCAGGTAACCTCCGGGATATATGCAGGTAACCGGCCATAGACTTCTCTTTCAAATGCTGCAGCAATTTCGGGTCTGCGCTGTTTCCACCACATATCAGCCGAAGTGACCTTTTTTCCATTACTAAGGGTAAGTACATCGGGGAGTTGGGGACATGGGTTGGCAAGGGATTCATCGTAATTGGCATGATTGGGATCTTTCTCGTTACCGCTGAAACCAGGCCGCAACCGGGCAATACCCAGTTGCTGCATCATGTTTTCATGGTCCTGATCGGTAGTAAAGGTAACCGGTGCGGGCAAATCAGGGTCCGCCACCTTAACCTGCTGGGCAACGACAGGCACTGCAAGGCAGGTCAGTATAAAAAGAAAGGTATACTTGTTCATGGGTTGTTTTTATGGTTGAAGATACCTTTTTTACATGAGCCAAAAGATACCATCACATTAATATCCCTGATGCAAACAGGGATCAAATGATTCCTATTCAAATAATCTAAGATCAACCGCTTCAGCCATAAGCACATAGCCTTTTTCGTTTGGATGCAGGTAATCGCCCGTATGGGCATCGGGAAGCAATGTTAAGGGTTCTCCAGGATTTTGCATGGCTTTGTCGAAATCGATCACGGCATCAAAGCGGCCACTGGTGCGTATCCATTCGTTGACCCTGTTGCGTGCCGCCTCTCGATGATCGGCATAATAGAACGATTTACCAAATGGCAGGATGGTGGCACCATATACCTTAATACCATGTTGGTGTGCCTTATCAATCATTTTGCTGTAAGCCTCAATCAGCTTTTCGGCAACCATACCGGCAACGGAATCGGAAGGTGTTTGTCCTAGGTCGTTTACCCCTTCGAGTATGATCAGCCATCGCACGCCGCGTTGCCGGATGACATCACTTTCGAAACGGTCGATTGCCGAAGGGCCTAGACAAGGGCGAAGCACACAGTTGCCGCCGATACCATGGTTAAGGACAGCAACATGTTGCGTGGCCGGGTTTTTTAACAAACGTTCAGCAAGCACATCGGGCCAGCGGTTTTGTTTGTTGGTACCGGACCCCCTGCCATCGGTAATGGAATTACCCAGAATAGCCACTGCACCGGCTGTTGCAGGCGCAATGACATCTGCACCGGCAATGACATACCAGTGGTCGGTTGGTATGGCATTGGCAAAATCAGCGGTTGATACTTCATCACCGGCGATTATATAAGAGGTTGTACGCGAACCGGGATGACCGGTCACATCGGGTGATGTATTGCCGAAATAGATGGTTATGGCCAGATCTGTTCTGACTTTTACAGGCATGGCGACAGGATCTGAAACAACGGTCTTTCCCGGTTCCATGGTAATTTCAGGTTTACCAGCGAATGTAAGAATTCGGGCTGAAGACACATCAACACTGCTGCCCCCGGTTGAAAGAGCAACGGCAACCTTCTTAAGGGTTACAGGACTTTTGCTGAATTCATTGGAGAAATGGAATCTCAGACTTTCGCCACCAATTGAGATGCGGAAAATTTGTCGGAGCGAATTATTAGACAAACCCGGTTCCGGCGGATTGTTATGGGGTTCCACAAGTTGCTGTGAGGTGGCCCAGGTTCCCACCCAATGTGTTTCAGGAAGAACCGGTTCTTTTGTGGCAACCTTACCGGCAGAGCAAGAGAGCATTAGGACGCAAACCAGAAGTATGCTATATGGCAAAGAAATAGAAAAATCATCAGTTTTTGTTGAACGATCTTTTGCATTGCAAAAATTTGAATTTATCATGGCTGAATTATTTAAGTATTGTAAAAGTAACATTTTTTACCATTTAGGTCTTTCGTGCTAAGTATAGTATATGTATGTAATTATTTGCCTGTTTAGACTAAAATATAACCCGTTATTAATAAGAGAATCTGTTTTTTTACTATTTTGCAATTAATTCGTTGACTGAAATAGGAAATGATGCTAAAACTAACTACGGTTTTAAGCCTTCTGCTTTGGAGTGTTCTTTTAGTTGCTGCTGAGGTTGAAATTGAAGTACCGGTTCGGTTTGAGCCTTATATGGATTCGGTGGTATTTGCAAAGGTAAAACTTACCGATGGAAGCAAAACAAGACAAAGAGTATTGTACCAACATGGAGAAGTTCTTGGCAATAAATTCTTGATTCATCATACAGGATTGTACTCCGTTGAGATTACCGTTAAGCTTTCATCCGGTAAAGTTTTTACAGATAAGGCCAATGGATATTTCAATTCCTTGAATGAAAACAGAAGGGTTAACGGGACCTTTAATACCAGTTGCTTTGAGACGATGTTTATAGTTAACTGGTTGTCTGAAAAGGTAATTTCCGAAGCGGATTTGTATGCTATTTCCATCGATACATCCATTATGAAACGATATAATATTCCGGAAGTCGACATGATTGCTGATGCATTTTATAATGAAGGACTTAAATGGTATGTCGATTATGCTGTAAACTATGAAATTCTGGATTCAACCCTGATACCACTAATAAAATATGGTAATAGTTACTTCCGAAATCCAGTAACTACAAGTCAAATGGTATTTGCATTTCACAATCAATATCTGAATTCTCTCGATTCAATTGTTATGAAAGGCTTTATTGCCAATGCTAATTGGTTGGTTGAAAATAACCACCAGGGGTACTATTTGTACGATTTTGATTTCTCCCATCATGCTGCAGTAAGGATGAAGAAATACTGGGTTTCTGCTATGGCACAGGGCTATGCTCTTGGAGCTTTGAGCTATGCATATTTCATAACAAAGAACCCCATATATTTAACCGAAGCAGACAGCGTTTTTCAAACGCTACACAGTAACTCACCTGACTACTGGTCGGTTTTAATCGATAACAAAGGCTACTATTGGTTGGAAGAATATCCAAGTAAAAGTTTCTGTCATGTTCTAAACGGTAAAATGGCTGCCCTTTGGGGGATTTTTCAGTACTATACCATAACGAAGAAGAAATTGGCACTTCGATTACTGGAAGCCGGAATTAAAACGATTTTGGATAACTACTACATATGGAATATACCTAACCAGGATAAAAGCTATTACTGTCTGCATAAGGAATATAAATCAAATTATCACGATCTGCACAAAAGACAGATGCAAGCTTTTGCCAACAAATTCCATTTAAATGATTTTTTCGCTGTCAGCGAGTGTTTTTCTAACTCACAAACCACTATTGAAAACAATAATATTGCCTTTGATTATATGCCTGATTCAAGCTTTACGTATATTAAATCACCCTGGAATTGGCAAATCAAGGAGAAGTACGATTGGTTGTCTGTAATTAGGATAGATACATTGGTTTTGGTAAAAGTTGATAGGAATAGCTCAATGGAAAAACGAAATGCTTGTCTTGAACTTGTATTGGAAAATGGTGATTGTGATTCAATATTCGTTACACAATATGCTGAGAATTTCATAAAGGCAAACAAGCATTTGCTTGAAATGGATGCCTCCGGAGATACTTTATTTGTGCCAGTTTCAACAAATTTGCAAAATTTTGATTTGTTTTACGAGGCAAAATGGTTAAGGGCGGATACATTTGGACACGTTATAAAAATTACAGCATCAGAAAACTCCGGATTTGAGCCTCGTTCATCTAGCTTAAAGGCATACTTCGGTGAAAATCTGTTGATTGAATTTATGTTATTGCAGCACGCATCAATACCCTATATTATTCTACCATTTGACTCAGTAAAGCTCAAAAATGACAGGGATATTGTTTTACTTGATATTTCTACTAATATTGATAATATTCAATTGGTTAGTTTCAATAACTGGATTTCAAATTCCTGGAAAAATGATAGTACAGTGAGAATTACGACAAATCATAATATTTACGAGGATATAACCGGAGAGGTATACTTTGAAACAGAATACCTGACAAAAAAGCTGTTATTATCGTGCAATTATCCACTTTCTGGAGTGGAGGTCGATAATGAAAAAGCCATATCAGCTTTTAAGGTGTTTCCAAATCCTGCACACAGCAACCTATGGATTGTTGAGGAAGGTAATTCAGAAAACAAATATTCTTACAAACTGACGAATGTTTATGGTATTGAATTGGCTTATGGAACTTTTACAGGTGCAGTGAACCTGGATGTTAACGTTTACAGCAAAGGGATGTATTTGCTTACAGTTAGTAAGGGAGAATCTGTTAGTTATACCAACAGGATTGTAATTTATTAGTTATGCTCAACAAGGTCTGAACAATGCATTTTATAATTTGGAAATCCCTTTCTGGGCTGAGTTATCAGGCTTATTTCAATTTGGCCCGCAGGTACTGAACCGGCCAGTCAATACTTTGTTTGAGTTCCTGTGCTGCATTTAAAGCAAAGTAGGGATTGCGCAGCATTTCCCTTCCAATCATGATCAGATCAGCTTCTTCTCGCTTCAGGATTTCTTCAGCCTGCAAGGCGGTTGTGATGAGTCCTACAGCCCCGGTCAGGATACCTGTTTTTCGAACT
>JAFGVG010000228.1 GCA_016938095.1 Bacteroidales bacterium | reverse complement strand
ATATTTCAATTCAACCGTTACCTTAAGCTTGTATTCGAGGTAAAAATCCATACCGGCGCCAATTTCGTAATACATATCAAAGGGCTTCAACAACACCAGGTTGTTTTCTTTACGCGACCGTCCCCAGGTTTTTTTGGTGGCTGCCAGGTCGAGCCGCGTATTTACACCACCAATAAGATAGGGTCTGAAATTGTTGAGTCGCTTCGATTTGTATTTTACCAGCAGGGGAAATTCAAGGAAGTTCGATTCGATTTTCACCGGGTTGTCTTCGGCTTCGATAAGGGTACTGTTGGGATCGGCCAGTACGTAATTGATTTCCCTGATACCGCCAAAGGCAATACCCGGCGTAAAGCGCAGGTCGAAATTGTCCGCGAGCCTCAGATTGGAAATGGCATGCACATGAAACCCCGGTTTCAGGAATGAAACCTCGGGATATATGCCCGAGTCAACGGCTGTTTGAGAACTTTTGATGTTAAAATCCATGGTGTTGATGCCCAGTGAAAATCCAAAATGAAGCCAGGCATCGTCGTGGTTGGGATCGCGTTTTACCTTTTCCTTTTGCGCATTAAGGACAAGGGGGGAGAGAATCATCAGAAAAAGTAGCAGTCGTTTCAAATCTGTAAGGTAATAATAAGTAATTAACGTGAAGGGCGTAAAAATAGTATTTTATTGTGAATATGCTATAAGTGGCCTTTGGCTGTTAGCTATTGGCCGTTGGCTATATTGGCTAACAGCTAACAGCTAACAGCTAACAGCCAATAGCAATTTTTGCTACTTTAGCACACAAATTTAAAAAGTCAGACATGTATACCGAACAATACCTTCGTTCATTCACCCGTGATGTTTTTATAAAAATGGGCTGTTGTGCTATCGATGCCAGCCGGATTGCCGATGTTTTTATTGCCGCCGAACTGCGTGGCCTGCCCTCGCACGGGATGATCAGGCTGAAGGACTATTTTCAGTTATGGAAGGCAAACCGCATCAATGTAAAGCCCAATGTCAGGATTGTACATGAAACACCTTCGACCGCGGTTGTCGATGGTGACGGTGCAGTGGGTATGGTAGCTGCAACCCGGTCTATGGAAATAGCCATTGAAAAGGCAGCCAGGGTTGGAACCGGCTGGGTTTCCACCAGGAATTCAAACCATTTTGGTATTGCCGGGTTCTATGCCATGATGGCCCTGGAAAACGACATGATCGGCATGTCGATGACCAATGCCAATCCGCTGGTTGCGCCCACTTTTTCAATCACCCCTATGCTTGGTACAAATCCCATTGCTGTTGCCATTCCGGCCGGCAAGGAGCCACCATTTGTAGCCGATTTTGCTACCACGCCCATTGCGCGTGGTAAACTGGCTGTTGCTGAAAAGAAAGGTGAAAAAGTGCCTTTTGGCTTTGTGCAAAATAACACAGGTGAGCCATCGGATGATCCCGCCATTCTCAAGTCGGGAGGATCCATGCTAACCCTTGGCGGCGATTACGTGCACGGAAGTCACAAAGGTTTTTGTCTGAGTGCCATTGTGGACATATTTTCTGCAGTTTTTTCAGGTGCCAATTTCGGTCCGTTTGTTCCGCCTTCGGTGGCTTATCTTCCTGTACTCGATACCAGGGTGGGTGAGGGTACCGGTCATTTTTTCGGGGCAATGCGCATTGATGCTTTTCAGGAAGCATCGGTATTTAAGGCTTCCATGGACAAGTGGATCGAGACTTTCAGAAAAGCAAAACCAGCCAATGGTCGCGAAAAGGTCATCATCCCCGGTGAGCCTGAACGCGAAAAGGAGATGAAAATCCGGGCCGAAGGCATAACCATACTGCCTGCCATTGTTAAAGAAATCCGTGAAATTGCCGATGAGTTGGGAGTGGAGTTTGAAGCAGCGGGTTAGTTAGCCGGGGTGCTGGGTGCTGGTTACTGGGTGCTGGTTACTGGGTGCTGGTTCTTCGGAATTCGGTGTTCGGTCACGTTACGTTATTTGATTTGCGCCATGGTCACCCTGAGTATGTCGAAGGGTGACACCCTGTTACACTACACGCCATGCTTCGACTCACCTGCCTGCGCCGAGGCTTCGGCAGGCAGGCTCTCAGTGTAATTAAATATTATTTCATTTCTTCATTTTTTCATTATTTCATTGACTTGTCCCTTGTCCCTTGTCGCTGTTATTCATAAACCCCTGCTCCTCAATAACCTTCAGGTACTTGTTTGAAAAGGTTACGTTGTCCTTTCGTGTATATCGTTTTTGGGTAAAGATCTGTGCCAGCGTTTCCAACTGGTTTTCTGCCAGCAGGGCTTTGGTAAGTGGCAGGGCTTCTTTTTCGGCATAAAGCCGGTCGATATCACCGGGTGTATACTGATTATACTGCTCGGCATGAACAACAGCCTCCACAGGCAACCTGTCGGTCAGTTCAGGCAATTCGGCTACATGTCCTATGACGACGGTGGTTACGGGAACAACCGACTCGGGCAGGTTCAATATATCAATCAGCTGATCGGCATTATAGGTGGTAGTGCCCAGGTAACAGGTACCCAGTCCGTGCGCTTCAGCAGCCAGTACACAGTTTTGGGCAGCCAGCAGGGCGTCAATGGCGCCCGTCATAAACGACAGGAAATTGTCGTACCCGGGTTCGGCTTTTCTGAGCCTGCACCATTTGTTAAAACGGTTGAAATCGGCACAGAAGGTAAGCACAACAGGAGCCTGTAATACCATGTTTTGCCTGAAATGGGCCTCCCAGAGCTTTTGCTTTATTTGCGGGTCCTGTGTGACAACAATACTGTATACCTGCATATTACCGGTATTGGCGGCCCTGGTGCCTGCCTTTAAAATATCATCAAGCACTGTCTTTTCGACAGCTTCAGCGGTAAATTTACGAATACTGCGATGTGTGAAAATAGTATTGAGCATGGTTATTATTTTTACCGGTAAAATTACCCGAATACTTTGGAATAACCTTGCTTGGGATTTACCAACCGATGACTAAATTTGTTCATAATTTATCATAACCTTGATGATCATTCATTTATTTTGTGGTTAATTTTATTTCCTCAATGATGAAAAGGCAAATGTTAAATGCTTCGTTGGTTGAGAATTTCAGGGTGTCGGTGGTTTCCATCCGGACCAACATGTTACGCTCCGTGCTTACCATGCTGATCATTGCTTTTGGCATTATGGCACTGGTAGGAATTCTCACTTCCATCGATTCGATAAAAAATACCATTACCAGGCAGTTTGCAGCCATGGGGGCCAACACCTTTTCCATCGAAAGCCGTGGCTTTACCGTTCAGGTGGGCAACAACCGTTACCGCAAAAAGAACCATCCTTATATCACCTATAAGCAGGCCCGCGATTTTAAAAGACGATTTGATTTTCCGGCCAGGGTGTCGGTTTATACAACAGCCACCGGCATGGCCACGGTAAAATTCAGGTCAGCAAAAACGCATCCCAATGTAACGGTTATCGGTGCGGATGAGGACTATTTGCACACCGCCGGTTTTGAAGTGGAACTGGGAAGGGGACTATCTTACCACGATGTGCTGATGAACAGAAGTGTGGTGCTGATTGGCAGTGATATTGCAACTAAACTCTTCAGGAGTAAGGAAGAGGCATTGAACAAGCGCATTACCATAGGTGGAGGAAGATACCAGGTGGTTGGCATACTGAAGAAAAAAGGATCGGCCGTGAACAGCAGCGATAACATGTGCCTCGTTCCTTTTACCAACGTGCGGCAATATTTTCCGTCCCCTCAGCAGGATTATTCCATTAACATTACCCCCGACAACGAGGCGATGGCCGAGTTTGCCGAAGGCTATTCCGAGGCGCTGTTTAGGTCAGTTCGCAGGTTGGAAGTCATTGACGAAACTGATTTTAACATCGTAAAAAGTGATTTTCTGTCGGATATTTTCAAGGATCTGATCAGCATTGTGTTGGTAGCGGCCACCATTATTGGCGTGGTAACGCTGGTTGGCGCTGCCATCGGGTTGATGAATATCATGCTGGTTTCGGTTACCGAGCGGACTACCGAAATTGGTATCCGAAAGGCCATTGGCGCCCGCAGCCGTACCATCCGTCAGCAGTTTTTATTTGAGGCCATCCTCATTTGTCAGTTTGGTGGCCTGTTGGGCATTGTACTGGGGATTCTGATCGGAAATATCGTGTCGCTGATCATGAAGTCGGATTTTCTGATACCCTGGGTATGGATGATAGCCGGTGTTTTGTTGTGTTTCCTGGTCGGACTGGTCTCGGGATATTATCCTGCACAAAGGGCTTCGCGGCTCGATCCGATAGTTGCCTTACGATACGAATAAACCCAATAATGTGATTGCATATGAAAGAACTGAACATCAAAAAAACATCCAATACACCAGCGGTCAATTTTGATCCAGTAACCGGGGTGATGAAGATCGAAGGCCGATCCATCCCCGAGAATCCGGGTGATTTTTTTGACCCGTTGATCGATTGGCTCGAAGAATATTTCAAGCACCCGGTGGAAACTACCAGTTTTGAACTGAGTCTCGAATATGTAAACAGCGGCTCATCGAAATACCTGCTCGGTATTTTCAGGATATTGAAAAAGAAACACGACGAGGGCAAGCTTTGTTCGATCAACTGGTATTACGAGGAGGATGACGAGGCTATCTTCAGCCTGGGAGAGCATTACCGAAACACGGTTAAAATGCCCTTTAAACTGATCGAATATATCTGAAAAAAAAAACGTTCCGGACAAATAGGTGCCGGAACGTTTTATTAAAGCTTTAAAAGCAGGTGAACTTATTTCACCGTGTTCATGTATACAATCATATCGAGCAGCTTGCTTGAATAACCCCATTCATTGTCATACCAGGCAACTACCTTTACAAAATTGGCATTCAGCATAATACCAGCTTTGGCATCAAAGACCGATGTACGTGCTTCGCCAATAAAATCGCTTGATACCACATCTTCTTCGGTATAACCGAGGATTCCTTTAAGTGTGGTTTCAGAGGCTTTTTTCATGGTAGCCTTAATGGTTTCGTAATCGGTTGCTTTATCGAGCCTGCAGGTTAGATCAACCACCGAAACATTAAGGGTGGGAACCCTGAATGCCATACCGGTAAGTTTACCCTTCAGTTCGGGAATAACCTTGGTAACCGCTTTGGCGGCGCCTGTTGATGAAGGAATGATATTCCCTGCAGCGGCGCGGCCACCTCTCCAGTCCTTTACTGAAGGACCGTCAACCGTTTTCTGTGTGGCTGTTGTGGAGTGAATGGTAGTCATCAGACCTTCGACAATGCCGAAATTATCGTGCAATACCTTGGTAACAGGAGCAAGGCAGTTGGTGGTGCAGGATGCATTGGAAATAATGTCCATTTCCCTGCTATAGATATTGTGGTTAACACCGTAAACAAACATAGGGGTGTCATCTTTGGAGGGTGCCGACATTATTACGCGTTTGGCACCGGCTTTGATGTGTGATTCAGCTTTTTCGCGAGTAAGGAATAAACCGGTTGATTCAATTACATATTCTGCGCCCACTTCGTTCCATTTCAGGTTAGCCGGATCTTTTTCAGCTGTAACGCGAATGGCGTTGCCATTAACAACGAGTTTACCGTCTTTTACTTCAATATCGCCTTTAAAACCGCCATGAACGGTGTCGTACCGAAGCATGTATGCCATGTATTCAACATCGATAAGGTCGTTGATACCAACAATTTCAATATCGTTGCGGAGTGTGGAAGCCCTAAAGGCAAGACGGCCGATTCTGCCGAAACCATTAATACCTACTTTAATTTTAGCCATATTTATATGTTAATTAATTGGTTATAAAAAGAGAAAATACTTACTAACTTCTTCGCGGCGAAGTTAGTAAAATTCTCTGTTTTAGAAAAAAAATAGGATGTTTTGCTTACTCGGTAAGGAGTTGTCCTTCCCTGTCTATACGGGGCGGTTTGTATTTGGCATCCACAACCCAGCCAAAGCGATACGATAATGACAGGGTGAAGAATAACTGGTTGTTATGCTCGGTAAACATGATGGGAATTTTTTTGTTGAATGCATCAAAGGCAGCGCTTATCTCAAGCGCATTGAGCAGGCGGTTTACCTGACTGTATTCAAAACTAAGCCCGGCTTTTGCATGTAAGCCTGGGTAAACGGATATTTCGTCCATCCCTTTCCAGAAGGATGCCCTGCCGGCAATCGCATAGGAAAACGAAGGGTGCTGAACGTATTCGTATCTTTCGTCGACGGTATACCAGCCACCATCCTCGGTTCCGATGATCATGGTGTAATAAACAGGCTTGGCAATACCCAGGCTGGGGCCCCCTCCAAAATAGTATTTAACAGCTATGCTGCCCCTGTCTTCTTTCGAAAATAATTCGCGTTGAATGCCGATGGAAGGCCTGAGATTCACAAAAAGGTTAAGCTTTCCGTTTACATACCTGCGGCTGGTGGTGTAGAAGTATGCGTTTGGTGAAACCTTGGTTTCCTTGGGATGCTTTATATAGGCAATTTCAATATCGTAAATGGTTTTGTTCAGGTATGTCTGGCGTTTGCCAAAACGATAGCCCGCGCCAAAACCATTAGAGCTAAGTGTGAGGGAGACACTTCGTTCGTTCTGAAATATCAGCTTCTCTTGTGTGTCAATTTCTCCCTGCCCAAGGGTTATCTGGCAAAGTGAAAAAAAAAGAAAAACGTTGATAAGCTTTTTCACTTCACTATGTTGTTAAATTTGTTATGCTGCCCATAGCAGCAGTTTCGGCCACAAAATCTGTGCCGAAACCAAATGGTTTAACTGTTGCTGCCGGGAGTCACCTCTTCGGTGGTGGTATATGCCGGGCAAATGTTCTTGGTGCCGCTGCAGGCAACAACTGTCAGTGCCAGAAAGGCCAACACAACAAGCGAAACAAAAACTTTCCTGATTGTCATAATGTCAAGTTTTATTATTTAAAATTAATCAAAAATTCCAAATCAAAATCGTTAAACTTTTTTAATGCTTTGGTAGGCTGTCACCCCTTCGCCTGCTTTTGTGTTATTCAGGCATCTAAGTTTTAGTACGGAAATCATTCCGGCGGGGTTACAATATTTACAGAAACGCCTTGTAAATAACTGACAAAATGCCTGTATAGTATGCCGAAAAGATAAAACAAAGCGGTTGTGTAAAAAGTCATAAAAAAGAGCGTAGTCGGGAGACTACGCTCAGCATTCAGAGATTACGCTGAGCATTCAGAGACTACGTTCAGCGCTCAGGGCGTTATTGCAAACGAAGTAAAGCAATATGCTGTGTATTAGGATATTGCTTCGGTAGTACCTCCCTCGCAATGATGGGGGAATGATTTTTTACACAGCCCCCGGTTACTCTTCGTATTCCTTGAGGATATCCTTCACCATTTCGGGTGATACCCTGCCGTAGGTTTTTTCACCTACCATCACTACCGGTGCCAGTCCGCATGCGCCTACACAACGCAAACAACTGATGGAAAACTTACCGTCGGCAGTGGTTTCGCCAACCTCTATTTTCAGAATCT
>JAFGVG010000227.1 GCA_016938095.1 Bacteroidales bacterium | reverse complement strand
TGTTGATGAGGATGGCTTTAATTATCTGGCGGAAGCCGGAGCCGATTTTATCAAGGTGGGGATTGGCGGTGGTTCAATATGTATTACGCGTGAGCAGAAGGGTATTGGTCGGGGACAGGCAACTGCATTGATTGATGTGGCCAGGGCACGGGATGCCTACTTCCAGAAAACGCAACAATACATTCCGATTTGTTCCGATGGCGGCATCGTTCAGGATTATCATATGGTGCTGGCATTGGCCATGGGAGCCGACTTTCTGATGATGGGCAGGTATTTTGCCCGCTTCGACGAAAGTCCCACCAAGAAAATGTTTATCGGGGGTAATTATGTTAAGGAATATTGGGGTGAGGGTTCAAACCGGGCCAGGAACTGGCAGCGATACGATATGGGAGGTAATTCCACGCTTAAGTTCGAAGAAGGAGTTGACAGCTATGTGCCTTATGCGGGCAAGCTCAAAGACAATGTTGAAATTACCCTGGGTAAGATCAAATCGACCATGTGCAGTTGCGGCGCTTTAACCATTCCCGAATTAAAACAGGTGGCCAAAATTACCATGGTTTCCTCCACCAGCATTATCGAGGGTGGAGCACACGATGTGATACTCAAGGAAACCAAAAGGGAGAATTAAGCGGGTCATATTGCATAAAAAAAGGGGTCTGAATTTCTTCAAACCCCTGTGGGCACTGCTGGATTCGAACCAGCGACCCTCTGCTTGTAAGGCAGATGCTCTGAACCAACTGAGCTAAGCGCCCTTGCCTTTTTAAAGGTGTGCAAATATAAGCGTCATTTTGATAATGGCAAAATTTTAGAAGAAAATATTCGGTAATCTTTAAAATTATCTGTTCCTGTGCCATGAATAAGCATTAAGGCTTATTACCTCACGCTTTTACTGAACAATTCCCTTGCCACCATTTCGGCCACTTTTTTGGCACCGGTTTCGGACAGGTGGGTATTGTCCTCCTTGCCTTGCGGGTAACCCGGGTATTCACCTGGGTTAACATGCAGGTAAAGCGTTTTGGAACCTTCCACGCCTGCACGGATTACCATTTCTTCGGTATGCAGCTGCAGATCAATTAATTTTACGCCACAGGCATCGGCAACCTGGCGCATCACCTCGGGGTAAGCACCATGGGTGTCAACAAGGGTGCCTTTTTCGTTGAAATTCCTTCGTACAATGGGTGTCAGGAGTACCGGAGTTGCACCCCGTTCGCGGGTTTCGGTGATAAACCGGATAAGATTGTTGCGATAGGCGGTATAGGGATTGGTAAAACGCGATGAATCTTGCTCTTTCTGGTCGTTGTGACCGAATTGTATAAGCACATAGTCACCCGGACTCAGTTTTTCAACCACGGCCTTCCAACGGCCTTCGCGGATAAAGCTTTTGGTGCTGCGGCCGTTTACGGCATGATTACTAACCAGCAGTGAGTCGCCAACGAATAACTGCAACACCTGTCCCCAGCCGGTTTCGGGATATACCTCAGTTGTTTTATTGGCCATGGTGGAATCGCCAATGGTGTAAATCACTGTTTTGGTTATTGGTGACGTAAAGCCTGTTAGCATAATAATCATTGCCATAATTGGCAGGCATTTTCCGGACATGACGCTAGTTACTTTTTATCGGTCAGCATGGGATTTTCGTACATAATCTTCTGGCTCAATTCGAAATCATACAGCGTAAGAATACGCAGACGATAATAGGATTCCCAGTAATTCTCGATGGAACCAATGTAATCACGTTTGGCGTTTTCGCGTTCAGAAAGGGCAATATTCAGATCGGTAATGGAAATTTCACCACTCTGGAATTTTTTCAGGGCAATCTGGTATCCGTTTTCAGCAACCCGGTCCGCTTCGCGGGCAGTGTTCAGCTGATCTTTCAGCAGACTGAACTGTTCCACCTGCACTACCACTGCGCGGTCGAAATCGAGCTTATCGCGTTCCACATCAAAAACAACAAGCTCACGCTGCGACTCAGCCAGTTTAACGGCCGATGATGACCTGCCCCAGTCGAGTATGGGTATGCTCATCGACAATGTCAGCGATCGCCCGGTTTCAGGGTCGTCGTAAATGCCCATATAGTCGTAGGCAACATTGGAAACGCCTATGCTTCCCGATAGGGTGGCACTCAGACTGTTACTGCGCTTGGCCTTGGCCAGCTGACTATTGGCTTCGATGACCCGGCGCTGAAAATAAGGCGTTTCTTTACGGTTGGTCTTGGCTTCTTCCAGGGCCTTGTCGGGGTCAATTACAAACAGCATCATGTCCAGCGGGATACTCAACTCAATGTTTTCGTGTGGATCGAGGTTAATGTATGATTTCAACTCAAAGTCAGCATTGTTCAGGTCCATTTTTGCCTTGTTCAACGCCTTTTGCGCGTTCAAAACCGACAGTTGTATACGTGCGAAATCGTTATCCGATATTTTCCCCAGTTTTTGTTTGACTTCGGCTATTCTCAGGTTATCCTGACTGTTTTTCAGGTTACTGGCGGCCAGGTTGAAATTGGTTTGGATGGCCAGATACCTGAAAAAGCGTTGCGTTGCGGCCAGCGCTATTTCCTCGATCGACTGGTTAAATTGTTTCTGCGATTCTTCATA
>JAFGVG010000226.1 GCA_016938095.1 Bacteroidales bacterium | reverse complement strand
GTAATGCGAAGTAACATTAACCTCGGCATCGGCTTGTTGATCGGCACCAACAATACCGGTAATTTTCATTTCATTGTTTTCGTTAAAGCGGTTCAACCGGCTGATATTTTCGGGATATATTATGCTGCAATACTTTGCATAACCGTTTAACCGGTAGCTTGCATCGCCGGTAATGCCCAACCTGTAATTGCCATAGCTGTTAGTTACCTTAATGGCTTCAAAACCCGCAGGAATTTGATCGACCAGAACATCGGAGTATTTAGTATCAACCTGCAACTTACCGGTAAGTTCGTTAATACTGAAATGGCCATAAGCAGCGGTTGTCACAAAGTTGTTGAGTTTGCCAATCTCGTAGGTATCGTATTTGCTTTCGGAAACGATGGAGGTACCATTGGTAACAAAAACCTTTGAATACTTGCTCAGAATAACCAGTGCCTTGCTGTCGGATATATTGATCTTCGAATACTTAATATCCAGTTCAATCCACCGGCACTCCTGTATGGTTCCGTTTGAATAGGACAGCAGGATTTTCGACAAGGGTTCTTTGGAGCTATGGATGATTTTATTGGCTGTAAGCTTTCCATACTTAATGTCGAGGGTGGAAGTGGAGGTAAGCTCATCCACAAAAACGTTACCATATTTATTAATCAGGTTCACCGGAACGGTTTTAGGCATGGAAACCGTGTAATTGATCTGGAGGCCGTCTTTCCCGGAATTAAAACCCCTGAAATATTTACCAAAATCATCGTCAATATTGGTAACTGCCCTAATGATATCGCCTTCCTGGGTAATCTCGATACTGATCATATCCAGGAGTTCGTCTGCTCTTTTCCTGTCCTTCACATTCACCTTGATCTGTACATCAATGCTGATAGCCGGATCTTCGCGGTTCACAATGTCAACATTTCCGTATTTATTAAGTATTTCCAATCGGGTGGAAGGCTTAACACTGAATTCTTTTTTTATTTCCCGGGTAAAAGTATCTCCCTCCTGGGCCATCAAATTAAGTGAAATGAACAATGCTGCGAGCATTGCTATGGTTGTCCGTTTGTGTAATATTGTTTTCATGGGAATAAGTTTTACTTCATCTGTTTCGTTTCATGCGATGTCGATTATAAAAAAGTGTTATTGGTTTGTGTGGTGCGTGCAATGATCATGTCCATCAGGTCAATCTTTACCTGGTAAAAATTGATAATGGCACCAACAATCCTCTCGTCATCGGGATTTTGACGTAAGTCCTCCTTCAGGGCCATTACCTGTTTATCCATTTCGTCAAGTTCATTCAGAATCTGTTGCTTTTCAGTTTTTCCATTTGTAAAGTTCAACGCCTGCAACTGATTGTAGTAATAATCCAATTGCTTCACGTAATAGGCTTCAGCTTCTTTTAGTTCCGGCGATGTTGTATAGGAAAGCGCCTGCTTCATTTTGCCGGTAACCAGTTTGTATTCATGGAAAGAAGCATAGGAAACCACCATTACCAATAAAATGACAGCTGCTACTTTCAGCAACACCATTATAGTGCTACGCGACCGTTTCCGATGGTACGCATCAAGCTTCTGGTCAAATCGCCCGAAATGCCCCGGCAAGGGTTCCCCGGTATCAAACCGTTCAGGATTTTCCCTGATAAATTCATCCAAAGGATTCATCGTTTTCATTTTTCAAAATAGCAATTAATTTCTTTTTAGCCCGCGTTAATTGCGACCTTGAGGTAGATTCACTTATATTCAGTATGGTGGCAATCTCCTCGTGGTCGTAACCTTCAAATAAGGCAAGCGACAGGACAATTCTGAAACCATCGGGCAGCTTTGCAATTGTATTCCGGATAAGATTGATCTTCCCGGCCGATTGCTCCTCATCCCACGTTTCGTGGGCTGTTTCAGGTTTATCTGCCAACCTGTCATCAAGCTCCTCGAACCTTAATTTTCTGGCTCTGAGTATATCAATGGACTTATTAATCACAATTTTCTTCAACCAGGCACCAAAACTCATTTCACCCCTGTAGGTATCAATTTTCAGAAAGGCCGACAAAAAAGCCTCCTGCATAACATCTTCGGCTTCGGCCTGATTGTTCAGCATACGGTAACAGGCATTGTACATGGCTTTGTAATACAACCTGTATATCTCCCGTTGTGCCAACCTGTCGCCTTTCCGGCACCTTTCAATGAGTTCAAAATGGATCTGATACGTTTTTGACCCGGTCATTTACTCAAATATATAGACGTAAGACAATCCAACATGCTGCAAATTTTCCGAAAAATAACGAAATTACTTTTCCTCCTGCGCACCCTGTTGCGGATTATTATTCACCGGCTGGTACCATTGAAAATTCTGTACAACGTAAAAGGTCGGCATGTCGTTAAATGACGCAGCCCTGAAATAAGCAGCACCACAACCAAGTTCCAAAGCATTCTTCGATAGTATATTGCTGCGGTGCAGCTTGGAATTCATCCATCCGGTAAGCTGCGCTTCACCAAATGACAGATAGGTGTGCGGCTTTATCAGCTCGCCATCGGGCGTTTTGCTGAATTCGCCTTTCCCGCGCAGGTAAATGGCTTCGTTAGAAGTATATTGAAGTCCATAACCTTCTATAAGGTTCTCCGCTAAATAAGGATTGGTGATATGGCATAATAAGGCGCGGTCGTTAGGTGTTTTTTTTCGTTCGTCCTGGCGATTGAGGTGGTCAAAGAAATTACCGGCTACCATGTCTCGGGCATGCATTTCAGCAGCCTGCTCCAGCATATTGTTATAAGCCAATGGTTTTAGGTTATGCTTGACCCTTATCTCATTGGTGAGTTGAAAAATTACCGCATTGATCCGGTTGATATCAATCTGTTTAAAATCGATCGGTTCCAGAAACACTTGCTCTTTTCTAAAATTACTGTAATCATAACCACTATAATAATCTGACTGTTGCGTTTGTGCCTTACTATTCAGAAAAAAGCAGATCACCGGAAAAATCAGATAATATTTGCTCGTGTAATGCATAGCTTAATTGGATAGAATATAAAAATACACAATTGGTTTAAAATTGTTTGGTTTTTTTACGAGGCTGTAGAGACTTTTTATGATAAATTTAAACCGGTAATTAATTCAACCAATTTATCATGGCAATCAAGCAAGTAAATATTAATCTTGTGATTGTCATTTTTGATTGTCATGTTATTTATGACTGATGCATAGCCAGGCCACAAAAGTATTAATTGTCACCTCCTCATCCGGTGTTTTTGAAATCATCAGGCGGGTATTTATTTCACAAGATGCTGACCTGATTATAACACAGGCCAAATCATTGGCTTCTGCAAGGGAAGTTATCAGTAATTCGCCTGTAAACGCAGTTATCGGTGACTATTATTTGTGCGACGGGATCTGTGTTGATCTGATTCCCGCATTGAATCAAGTACCGCTCATTGTTCTTTTCGATGAAGGAAATGAAGATAAATTTCTTCCCGCACTTCATAGCGGCGCGTTTTCTATAATGGTAAAAG
>JAFGVG010000225.1 GCA_016938095.1 Bacteroidales bacterium | reverse complement strand
TTTACCGCCAGCCACCGGTCGAGCATCTGACCGGACATCACCTTCCTTTTTATGGCATCGAGTCGTTGCATAATAGTACTGTTAAATGAGTCTGTTGGTTGAGGAATCCGGGAATATAATGGCCGGTTTAAAACGCCGGGCTTCTTCAAAATCCATGGTAGCATAGGACATGATGATGACAATGTCACCCTCCTGGGCCTTACGGGCTGCAGGGCCATTGAGACAGATCACCCCGGTTCCCCGCTCGCCTTTAATCACGTAAGTGTCGAGCCGCTCACCATTGTTGATATTGACCACCTGTACCTTTTCGTTTTCCAGCAGATTGGCGGCATCCATCAGGTCTTCGTCAATGGTAATGCTTCCCACGTAATTAAGATTGGCTTCTGTAACCGTTACACGGTGAATTTTCGATTTGAGTATTTCAATTTGCATACCTATGATTGTTGTCAAAAATTAGTACCCTGTAAGGCCACAAAATTGCTGACCGGCATTGGGGCAGTCTGATACTGAGAGCACAAAATTACGAAGAAAATTCAATATTGTCGATAAGCCTTATTTTCCCTACCCGCGCAGCAATGCATCCTATCACACCATTTTCGTTGTCCCACGATGTTGCAGGTTGCAGGGTCATTCCGTCAACAATTTCAAAATACTCCAGGTCCACGCCTTCGGCCGCATTTATCTGTTGTATAACAAAAGCGGTGACGGAATCAGGTGTATGGCTGTCTTTCATGGCTTTTGCCTTGAAAAGTGTATGCGAAAGCACAAGTGCTTTTTTACGTTCTGTTTTTGTCAACAACATATTCCGCGAACTCATGGCCAACCCGTCGCATTCGCGCACAATGGGACAGGCCACAATCTCAACCGGTAATTGCATATTTTTTACCACCTTGCGGATAATGGCTACCTGCTGAAAGTCTTTCAGGCCAAAATAAGCCCTGTCCGGTTTCACAATGTCGAATAAACGCGTCACTACCTGTGCCACACCATTGAAATGACCTGGCCGGTGCCTGCCTTCCATAACCTCATCAAGGCCTTCAAAATCAAACACCCGGGTATCGGTTTCGGGATAAATTTCTTTCTCATCGGGTAGAAAAACCAGATCGCAACCTGCTGTCTTCAGCAGCTTAAGATCCTTCTCCGGCATACGCGGGTATCTTTCCAGATCCGACTTATCGTTGAATTGCGTGGGATTGACAAAAATACTTACCACAGTTATTTTGTTCTGCTGACGACAGAACCTCACCAGCGACAGATGTCCCTCGTGCAAAGCTCCCATGGTGGGAACAAATCCTGCTGTTTTACCTGCTTGTCGCAGCAATGAAATTTTTTCAGCAAGAATCGCGGTTTTTTCAATTACTTCCATAGCTTTCTCCGTTGCAAATATAGAAGAAAAACCAAAGCAGCACCTCCGCTTAAACCCAAATGTATTTGCCATAAATGAAAAGGCCATTGTTACACCTCTATGGCAGCAACAATGGCCCCGAACCGAATAGCCGCTAACGTAGTCTTGCTACCTTATCTCAAAACGGTAATTATAGGTTGTGCCGTCTGCCACCAGGTCAACCTCATAATCGCCCGGTTCCAGCATGGTAAGGTTATACTTCCGCTGCAATATACCAGCATCTTCCACTTCATCCGTAAAGATCTTTCCCATAGCGTTCCGGAAAATAACACTCACTTTTTGCCTGCCATGGTTCTGCCAGGTTATCAAAAGATTGTCATCGCCGCTTTCAAACATGGGTTTACGGTTCCGGGATTCCTTGTAAACCAGGCATGCATCGGCATTAATAACAAAAGAGGCAGTGTATTCCTGATCTTCTGTTTCAACGACCAGTAAATATTCTCCTTCGGGCAATTGTTTCAGATCAAAAACCCGGTTGTAGGCAGTGTCTTTTTTTAGCCTGGTTTCATA
This sequence comes from Bacteroidales bacterium, assembly GCA_016938095.1. Lineage (GTDB taxonomy): Bacteria > Bacteroidota > Bacteroidia > Bacteroidales > UBA10428 > UBA5072. The sequence goes on along the minus strand of JAFGVG010000225.1, from coordinate 1,049 downwards.
AACCTGTTCTCCTGTCTGAATCATCCGAATACTTACCTGCACCGGACCGGGGGTAACATCTCTTACTGCCAGTCTGATTTGTTTCTGGGGCAAGGCCATCGTTTTCACCTTCATCGAACCATGCTGGCCCGCATATAGCACTTGTGCCATTAATAAAAGGACTGCTAAAGGCCATAACCTGAAATTCATTTTTGTTTTCATTGCTTTACTTTTTAGTGATAACTGTTGAGGCAAAATTAACACAAGCTGATATTCAATTAGTTAAGAAATCACTAAGAATCCTGAAAGTATTCTGCCGCGAAAATGAACGATACAGTTAAGCATTTTAATAGTAATGTAATACCACGTTAAGCGAATGGTAATATTGGCTTCGCATTTTTGCCATAAACCTATTTTTATTATGAGCCTTGTATTGCCGGGACCTATTGTTAACCATTACCGCCTATCGCGTAAAAAGCACATTTATCTGAGTGATCACCGGTATAGTGTTAAACTGGCCGAAAATATGGATGAGATAGATGCTGCCCTCAGGCTGCGGTTCGAAGTTTTCAATATTGAATTGAACGAAGGGCTGTCTTCATCGTATCATACCCTGCGCGACGAAGATGAATTCGATACGCAATGTCATCACCTGCTGGTCATAGAGAAAAAAACCAACGAGGTTATAGGCACGTACCGCCTGCAGACCAACGAAATGGCCAGGTCGGGAATCGGCTTTTATGCTGCCGGCGAATTTGAAATTAACCGGCTTGGCTGGCTTAGACTAATGCAATCGGTTGAACTTGGCCGGGCCTGTATTTCGCAGGCACACCGAAACGGACGGGTACTTTTCCTGCTCTGGAAGGGTATCGGACAGTATATGCAGGTATACCGCAAAAGATATTTGTTCGGTTGCTGCTCCCTGTCGAGTCAGAACATGCTGGAAGGCACCGTGCTTATGAATCAGCTTGTAAAACAGGAGTTGGTCAGAAGCAACCCGCTTATTCCGGCAAAACGTAATTACACCTGTTTCCTGCATGGCTGCGAAACCACCCCGCTCGCTGTAACCG
>JAFGVG010000224.1 GCA_016938095.1 Bacteroidales bacterium | reverse complement strand
TTTGCAAATTCCTGTGATTATCATTGTGTTTTGAAAGTATATAAGGACATATCTCAATTCAGCGCTCCTAATCCGGTGGTCACCATTGGCATATTCGATGGCGTTCATCGCGGACACCTTGAAATACTGCGGCGTATTAACGAGCTGGCGGTAAGCTATAAGGGCGAATCAGTGGTGATTACCCTTTGGCCGCATCCCCGCTTTGTATTGCAACCCGATAACCAGGAATTGCGACTGCTGGCTTCGCTCGATGAAAAAATTGAGCTCATTGCCCGACAAAATGTTGATAACCTAATCATACTCCCCTTTGACATGAACCTGGCCAATATCACCTACGATCGTTTCGTAAGCGACTATATTGTAGGCCATATTGGAGCAAAGCATGTGGTGGTTGGTTTTAACCACCATTTTGGAAAAGACCGAAAAGGCACCTTCGAAAACCTTCAAATAAGCGCCAGGGAACACAACATCATTGCCGAAAGACTCCACCAGGTGATCATTGACGACATACACATCAGCTCTTCGAATATCAGGCATATGCTGGAGGAAGGCCGTGCAGGTATGGCCGCCAAGGCGCTTGGTTATCATTACTTTATACAAGGCAAGGTAGTTGAAGGCATTAAACTCGGACGAAAACTGGGTTATCCGACTGCCAACATCGAACTTGACGAACCTAAAAAACTTTTACCCCGCAATGGCGTATATGCTGTAATTGCATCTGTAAATGACCGTGAATATAAAGGTATGCTGAGCATTGGAACCAGGCCAACCCTCAACCTGCCAAAACCCGAAAAAGCGGTTGAAGTTAACCTGTTCGATTTCGAAGGTGACCTGTACAACAAGTCCATTAAAGTAAGTTTTATCGAATGGCTCAGAAGTGAAATAAAATTCGGTTCGCTTGAAGAGCTCAAGCAACAAATTGCCATTGATAAAGAAGAAGTGCTGGGGGTTTTTAATGCCCTGACAACCTAAAAAATAGTTAACAATCTAAATCATCTTAATTATATGAAAACAGCAACAATGACCGAAACAATTCCCTACAAAGTAAAAGATCTCAGTCTGGCCGATTTCGGTCGCAGGGAAATTGACATTGCCGAAAAGGAAATGCCTGGTTTGATGGCCATTCGTAAAAAATATGCCTCACAGAAACCCTTGCAGGGAGCACGCATAACAGGCTCACTGCACATGACCATACAAACTGCCGTACTTATCGAAACCCTGAAGGAACTTGGTGCCGACGTGCGCTGGGCCAGTTGTAATATTTTCTCCACACAGGATCATGCGGCTGCAGCCATTGCCAAAGCCGGAGTACCTGTTTTTGCCTGGAAGGGTGAAACTTTAGAGGAGTACTGGTGGTGTACATTGCAGGCCTTATCTTTTCCCGATGGCGGCGGTCCGAACCTGATTGTTGACGATGGCGGTGATGCCACCCTGCTAATGCACCTGGGCTACAAAGCTGAAAAAGATGCAACGGTGCTCGATAAACAGCCCGAAAGCCATGAAGAAAGCGTGATTCTCAACCTGCTGAAGGAAACACTGAAGGAAGACAACGGTAAATGGCACCGCTTTGTCAAAACCTGGAAAGGTGTTTCGGAAGAAACCACCACCGGCGTTCACCGGCTTTACCAAATGATGGAGAGAGGCGAGCTGTTGGTTCCGGCCATCAATGTAAACGATTCGGTTACGAAGAGCAAATTCGACAACCTTTATGGCTGTCGCGAATCGCTTGCCGACGGCATTAAAAGGGCCACCGATGTGATGATTGCAGGCAAAGTTGTGGTGGTACTTGGTTATGGCGATGTAGGTAAGGGCTCTGCCAAATCCATGCGCTCGTATGGCGCCCGTGTAATGGTAACCGAAATCGATCCGATTTGTGCCCTTCAGGCAGCCATGGAAGGATTTGAAGTTACCACCATCGAAGATGCACTGAAAGAAGGTAATATTTTTGTAACCACTACCGGAAACCGCGACGTGATCACCATTGAGCATATGGCCCAAATGAAGGACCAGTCGATTGTCTGCAACATAGGGCATTTCGACAATGAGATCCAGGTGAGCAAATTAACCACTTACCCCGGCATCAAACACCTGAACATAAAACCCCAGGTGGATAAATATACCTTCCCCACCGGAAATTCAATCTTCCTGCTCGCCGAAGGCCGCCTGGTTAACCTGGGTTGTGCCACCGGCCATCCCTCGTTTGTCATGAGCAATTCTTTCTCTAACCAGACACTGGCACAGATTGACTTATGGCAGCATAACTATGAAATTGATGTTTACCGCCTGCCCAAAAAACTCGACGAAGAAGTGGCCCGCCTCCACCTTGAACAACTGGGTGTAAAGCTTACCAAAATGAGCCAGCAACAGGCCGACTATATTGGTGTGCCAATGGAAGGACCTTATAAGCCGGAGCATTACAGATATTAGAAAAAGAAGCTTTTGGCCGTTGGCCGTTAGCTATTGGCTAATGGCTAAAAGCAAATAGCATTCCTATGAAAATTGATCAGTCTACAAAAATCGGCTGGATTGGGACCGGCGTGATGGGGAAATCCATGTTCGGGCATTTGCTGGACAAAGGTTATCAGGGTTTTGTTTATACCCGTACCCCCGAGAAGGCATCACCGTCCATGGAAAAAGGTGCCGTTTGGTGCAATTCACCCGCTGATGTAGCACAACAAGCAGACATTGTTTTCACCATGGTGGGCTTCCCGGACGATGTACGTGAGGTATACCTGGCGCCCGGCACGCTCATCGACTCAGCAAAACCAGGTACCATACTGGTGGACATGACCACTACAAACCCTTCTCTGGCTGTTGAAATTTACCGGAATGCACTGAGCAAAGGGGTGTTCACCATTGACGCCCCGGTTTCCGGGGGTGATGTGGGTGCACGTAATGCAACCCTGTCCATAATGGCGGGTGGTGACCGGGAAGTATTCGACAACATTATGTCCCTGTTTGAGATCATGGGCAAGAAAATTGTTTACCAGGGTAAGGCTGGATCGGGACAACATACCAAGATGTGCAACCAGATTCAGATAGCCGGCACCATGATTGGCATGTGTGAAAGCCTGTTGTATGGATATAAAGCCGGACTGGATTTGGAAACCATGTTAAGCTCAATCTCAGGGGGCGCAGCAGCATGTTGGTCGCTCGACAACCTGGCACCGCGCATCCTCAAACGCGATTTTGAACCGGGCTTTTTCGTCCGTCATTTTATTAAGGATATGGGCATTGCCCTCGAAGAGGCCCGCCGGATGAAGATATCGTTACCGGGACTGGCCCTGGTGCAACAACTTTACCAGTCGGTTTCTGCCCTGGGATACGACGAAAAGGGCACCCAGGCACTGATGCTGGCACTTGAAAACCTCTCCGGCATACCACGTTAATACAAATCACCCACAGCAAAAGCTGTCCGGAATCGTACACCGGTTGATTGTTTTGTTACAATTACCGGTACACCAAAACGAATAAAAGTATTTCTTATATTGTTGTTTATCTTGTTGTTATGTGCTTTGGCACGGTTAATGAAATCCCTGTCATGAAACCAACATAATAAACACAACATGAAAACACAGACATCATACAGCAACCTGAAGAGAATAGCCTTAGCCTTTCTGACCTTGCTGGTAGTAAGCGCCGGTACTTTTGCCCAGCCGGTTCAGGACAAAATGGGCGCCGAATATGCCGCATCGCTTGCACGCCTCGAAACCCTGATGCATGCAACCGCGCAGGCCATACGTTATACAGCTCCTGCCTATAACGAATCTGCTGACATTGCCTACGAACTGGAATGGCTTGATGCTAAAGCCGAAGAAACGGAAGCATCGCTCCTATACAAAGCATCGGACTTTGTCGCTGTAGAAGAGGTAAATGAAGCCGTGGAAAACCTTGAAACCTTGTTTGCAAACATTGAAGCATCGTTGAGGTATAAAGCTCCGGTTAATCCGTATGAAGAAAAGTTCCTGCCCGGAGAAGAACAGCTTAATCCCTACGAAGAAAGTTTGCGTGAATTGCTTGCCAATACCGAAGCATCACTGAAGTATAAGGCACCGGATGCCGATGAATTATTCCTGCAGGAAACCCAGGAAAACAACTCCGAACCTATGCTGGCCGAAACTTTCTAAAACTATTCACCATGCGAACATCAATTTGTCAGGGTTTATAAACCCGCTGTTGCAGAAAGCACAGCGGGTTTTTTGTTGCACCCAGCCCCCATGTTCGATTCCGTACACACACTGTACCGAACCATAACAATCAGGCGTTTGGTTTTCTTATCTTAAAAGCATCGTATAATATTGTTATTCTGCTATTTACAAACTTTGGCACAGATAATGTAATACCTATTGCAACAACCTAAAAAAACAAGAATATAATGAAAACAAAAATGAACACCAGCAACCTGAAAAAAGCAACTGCAACTGTCATAGCTTTTCTGATGATCAGCACCGGTATATTTGCCCAGCCGGCTCAGGACAATACGGGCTCATCGTATATAGCTTCACTGGTGCGCCTCGAAGCACTGATGAACATTACCGCTCAATCGCTTCGCTATGTTGCTCCGGCAGATGCCAATTACGAAGAAGTTAGTGCAGAACTGGAAAATATCGACTTCCTGAACGCTTCACTGGAGGCTTCACTGCAAT
>JAFGVG010000223.1 GCA_016938095.1 Bacteroidales bacterium | reverse complement strand
GTCATTGCACAATCAGCTTGTTATAGTATAACCTGCCATCCATGTTAATCTGCAACAGGTAAATACCCGGTGCAAGTTGTGTATTAAGGGGTTTTGGTTCATTACCCGCCTGATTAAACTGCCACTGTCGCATCAACCCGCCGTTTATGGAATAGGCCTTTATGGTTACCGCATTTGCAGGCTGCCCAAAATCGACAAATACCCGACCATCACCCGGGTTGGGATAAACGATAACCGGGTTTCCGAAATTCTGTTGCAGTTGCCTTGTAATGAACAATGGCCGCTGCACGGCAAAGTTTTTCATGGCACTTACATTTTTCTTCCAAATGGGAAAATCAGCCGGATTGCCCCAGCGATACACCTGTTCGGGAACCAGTGGCTCGTATTTTTTCTAAAACTTTTCAATCGTTGCCAATGCCCTGTCTGTAGAAAAGGTAGTTGCCATATGCACATAAAACCGGGTCATAAACTTTTCCCTGAATGTATCGTTTCTTAAAACTGTTTTCAGGAGAAAGGTCGAAAATTCATCGAAACGCTGAAATTCACTGATGTTGTTGTTGTATTCCGACAAATGGTCATAGTCAAACCAGATCATGGTAGCATCGGAGTCAAAAAAGAAATAACGCCAACGGGCTGTGTCGGCATAGGTTTTCCACATTTCAAAGTTACTGTAAGGCCAGTCATAATTGGCAAAATACAATTCGGCAACATAATAATCAATCATGGCATCCACATCAATCCTGTCGTCAAGTGCATCATAAAAATCAGGTGATTCAGGTTCAGCCTGTCGCACCCAGGTTACAAGTTCCTGGTAAGCCTCATCTGAGCCTTCTTCCACGACAATACCCCAATCATAGGCAATAATATCCAGGCTATCGAGGCTGATATTGTAGTTATTTTCGACATAATATTCATTGTGTCTTTCCATCAGGTTATAAATACCCCAGTATTCGCCATTGATAAAAAGGATTACTGTTTCGCTGGCTGCATAATCGATATTCATATCCTCCACCAGGTAATTGCAAACCTCGTCTCTTATCAGTGTTCCCAGTGTGCCACCAGTGGTGCGCAACAGCAACACCCTGAAACTGTCTAATTCGGGTTTCTGGCTGAAGAAAGGATATTCAAAACTGGTTTTCCCATAGTCTTCGTCGGCATAAAGCCGTATCGATTTCTGGGGCGAACGGCGTGAACCCCGGCCATGTATCCGCATACCGGCATCCTGATCGAGTACCATAACGCCTGTTGTATCGAATACCTCAACATGTACCTCTCGCTCCCAAGCTTTCCCATGTTGTTCGTAATTTACATGATCACCCTTGACATAAATACCGGTCTCGTCGTCAAACAAATTATCCTTATCGGTAATGAGCGAAACCACCGGCACCTGGTAGTGGTTTTTCAGGGCTTCGTTAATATAATAGGCATTGTTAATTTCATTGCTGGCGGGACAACCGCTACTGTATACCACGGCACGCAGAATATTACCTTTAAAGATAAGGTTACCGGGTTCCACATCGGTACGCGGTATATTGGCAAACCGGTTTTTTTGCGAAGTAAGATCGTCCAGGCTGAGTGAACCTGTATATTCTTCCGAATCCTCATCGGGATCGTTGCCGTTAAGGGTATACATAATGGTATTACCGGAATGGTCATTCGAAAGGTTTATCGTAACCGGACTGCTGTAAAAGCCACTGTTTAAATCAACCCTGAGGGTGTCGCGGGTATAGTTGATACTGATCTGTGCAGCATCATTGTTCGATTGCGAAGGTGTAGGCCTGGTCACCACCAGGTTGGACGAACCATCGGGTTGCCTTGCCAATGAACAATCGGTTGGGACGCATGTCGGGTAAATCCTGTCTGCCAAAGCTCCGGAGGGATCAATCAGGAACAACGGTTCCTTCATATTACCTAGTTTAAAACTGGTATGCCATTCGGTCTGTGTCACTGTATCCTTGTCTGATGCATAAACCAGCAAAAAGGCACCCGGAGCCAGTTCACAGGGTGGAAAATGCCAGTATTCCGTTTTACTGGTATCATCGGTTATGGCGTAGCCCAAAAGATTTACCACTTCGGTGCCCGCATTGTAAAGTTCAAACCAGTCGGGAGTATCCCCGTTTGCATCCAACAGAACCGATTTGTTGGAATAGGCAACTTCATTGATAACAAGTGACTGTGCATTAACACACAGCGACAGCGGTATACATAAAAACAACCAGAAGATTCTCATCATCAGTGCCGGATTAGTCCCAACGAAATCAACAGCATATCGTAATTAAGGTCGTCTTTAAACAACTGGCCGCCAAATACCTCATACTCCATGCGGGCAAACTGGTGGCGGTACGATACATGAAAAAACACGGAATAGTGTGTATTGATGTTTATTTTCCGACCCATACCCGCATCGATATAAATACCTCCGCGAAATTTATAGCCTTCCATATCGGGGATACCTGTGTGCCATCCGAATGCATAGCCAACCTGCATAAGGATAACAGGCGTACTGGGTTTGTTCCTGATATATCCCATGGTTTCGAGAAAAACAGGGATAAACCTTTCCTCCTGCAAAGCCGTATAACCCATTCCCAGTCCAAGCGCCACCGACTCATTCAGCATCAGCCCGTAGGAAGCCGATGCTGCCAGACCGGGGTTATAGATCATGTTATTGTTATAAACCTGCTCCGCAAATGAATACGAAAGGTCGAACCGCTGATACCTTTTAGTTGTATTAACACTGTCGGGTTCAGCAGCAAAAATCCGGATAACGCAAAGTACCGCAAGGGAAACGGTATAAGTAAATTTACGCATAATGCAATTAAATGATAACTAACTGAAAAATTGCCGCAAATATAGCCAATATTTGTGACCGAGTATATTCACCTGAGAACGCATACTATGAACCTGCCGGACCGTCGTAGGTATACCTGAACCAGTCGAATAATGCCTTGCCGCCCTTCCCTTCCTTGTTAAAGCTAAAGAGTCCCAATTTAGGCCCTTTCCAGAAACCATTACCGGCAACAAAAGGTTCGCCTATCGGTTGGAAGGTTTTATTGTCGGTACTCCAATAGAAGTGGTTTTTATCCACGGTTACCTTTGCTTTCAGGTATACTTTGGATGCTTTAACCGAAACCTTACTTTGCTGGCCGTTGATATTGACAATAACCGAAAGCTTTCCGCTTTCTTTGGTTACACCAACAGTATTGTACTGGCGGCCCATAACACATAATCCGGCCTCCTGTCCATCCTGCATCTCGGCGGTGAGCAGACAGGTAGATGCTTCACCCTCATCGCCCATAATTTTCTGCGTAATGGTGTTGCGTGCCTTTAAAAACTCCGCTGCCGGCAAAGCGTTCAGGGTCAGGTAACCACTGTTGTCGGTAAGCGACCAGGCATCGTGTACCGGGTTGTGGTTCCACGCCCACTGGAATCCCAACGTGCCGGTGTTGAAGTCGTCGGAACTTTGCGGTGCCGTGATGGGATATTGTTTGCCCACGCTTGGTTTTCTCCACACGTATACCGGCTCACCAATGCCATTATGGTCGATATCCACGCCAATCACGGGCCACCCGTCTTTCCAGAACGTAGGCTGCAGGTGACAAACCCTGCCGATATTGTTGCGGTTCTGGAAATGCATGAACCACCAGTCGCCGTTAGGCAAGTCTATCAGCGAGCCCTGGTGGGGTCCGTTAACATCGGTGGAACCCATTTCGAGTACAACCTTTTTTTCATAAGGGCCATATATATTCTTCGACCGCAATATGGTTTGCCAGCCGGTGGAAACACCGCCTTCGGGAATACTCAGATAATACCAGCCATTTAGCTTGTGTATTTTAGTGCCTTCGGCAACCGGACCGGTATAAACCGTAACACCCTCATCCAGCAATTTCTTGCCATCCTCGCTCAGTTTATGGATAATAATTGGCCCTGCACCCTTTTTGCTGCGGCCCAGGTATGCCTTTCCATCGTCATCCCAAAAGGGACAGGGATCTTCCCATCCGTAAATACTGGTTACCTGCGTGACAGGTTCCCAGGGGCCTTCGGCTTTTCCGGCAGTGGTCATGAACAAACCCTCATCGGGGGTGCAGAAATAAAGCCAGAATTTATTGTTGTGGTACCTTATTGCCGGAGCCCAGCTGCCACCGGCATAACGCTCGTTGCTGTCGAATTTGGGATCGAACTTGAATTCGTC
>JAFGVG010000222.1 GCA_016938095.1 Bacteroidales bacterium | reverse complement strand
GAATTCAGTATAAACCATATCGGCGCCAAAATGTTTGCAGATAAAGCGAAATGACGGATCGGTGACATCTTCCATGGGTGCCAGGAAGAGGGGTTTGTCGGGAAGTTGTATGTTGCCGATGGTAATCAAAACAGTCGTTTGTTGATAGCGCAAAGTTATAAAGATTGTTGTGATTGTCAGGTCGGCGTTTGACGGATAACTTTTATTACTTTTACAGTATGTCTGTCCATAAAGTCCCATTTGCTGCGTTACGCTTGTCCGAAAATTGCTCATTTACGAATAGTAAACTCCACATTTTCGGTCTGCGCAAGCCTTGCAAATGGAACTCTCTGAACAGACATATGGCCAGTTAAACATTTAACCGACGCTATTGACGTAATCTATTTATACCTGTTATGACTGATTCTCTAAACCCATTTCGCAAGAGTTTTATTGTGATGTCAGCACCTGCCAAGCTTGTATTGCTGGTACTGCTTACCTTATTCATCACACTTATAGGGTCACTGCTTGCACTGGTTTTATCGGTGCCGATATTTCACCTGGATATCACTACCATTGGGAGCCTGTTAACGGATCCCGATTTGGAGCATATAGCCATCATCAAGTACTTCCAGATCATTCAGTCGGTTTCCATGTTTCTGATTCCGGGTATACTGGCGGCCTGGCTTTTCAGTGAGCATACAGCCGGTTACCTTTATGCAAACCGTAAACCCGAGTTGATTACCCTTTTGTTGGTTTTTATGGCGCTTGTGGCAGCCATTCCCATGCTTAACCGGATTACTGCCTGGAACGAGATGCTCGACTTTCCGGGGTGGCTCGACGGACTGGAACGAAGAATGGTTGACATGGAAGAAAGTGCCGAAAAACTCACACAATTGTTCCTGGTGAGCAGGTCAACCGGCGATTTGTTGTTAAACCTGCTGATGATAGCCGTGTTACCGGCACTTGGCGAAGAGCTGTTGTTCAGGGGTTTGATTCAACGACTGTTGATCCAATGGACCCGGAACAACCACATTGGGATAGCGTTGGCCGCCTTTATCTTCAGTTTTATTCATTTTCAGTTTTTCGGATTCCTGCCCCGCTTTCTGCTCGGACTGTTTTTCGGGTACCTGCTGATTTGGAGCAGGTCGTTATGGGTGCCAGTTGTGGCCCATCTGATCAACAATGGCCTCGCAGTGTTTTACTATCATTTTACGCAGGAAACCTTTGGCGAAACTCCGCTCGACACCATTGGATCGGCCGGGGCTTCCGATTTGCTTTATATACTGATCAGTGTATTGCTTACCAGTGCATTACTGGCGGGTGTCTATTTTAATGAACGCAGGAATAACCCATCAGCCGGGGTTGTTATCAGGTAGATTTCTTGCGGCCAGTTCGTTTTTCCGGTAAAAATAAACCAAGCCGTAAATCTTGGCATGATTTCTACGGTCTTCGTCCGGGAGGTTTTTGAAATGATCCTCTACTTCATTCCAGATTGCTGTAATAACCCCGTCGATGATTTTTCGCTGTTCAACCAGTTTTTCCTGGCTGCGTTGTAAGTTTTTCTGCAATATTTTCTGAAAACGGTAGGCTTCCATAAAGTCCTCGTACCTGACTTTAACCAGTGCAATGGTGGGATTGCTAACCGGGGTAAGACCCTTTTTCATTCTAAGGGTTTCGCCCTGGATCAGCTTTTCACCCCATTGAATCACTTCGTTTTCACTGCTGAAAGCGGGCACCCGGCTTTGATCGCGCCCGAATCCAAAGTAATCGCGGTCAGTTGAGGAAAGATCACCCCGTGCAATGGCCATGTTGACTACCTGGATGAAATGCGACATGTAGAGTTTGGCCTTTCGCAGTAAACGTGCGTATTCCTTGCTTTTTTCTACCTGTTTGTTGTAAGCCTGCCTACTTTCCTGCACTGTTTTTTCAAAAGCATGCATATTGGAAATGACTTTTTGAAAAGTAGCCTGGGTAAATGCCAGTTGAAAAGGCGGTAATTCCTTCCCCTTTTCGTAGGCAATCCGCAGTGCTCTGAGACGTGCCAGGTCCGTATTTGGGAGTCTTCTGTAGGGCATAACTTAAGCATTCAGCTTCACGAAGATAACAAAATTGTCTATAACCTGACCATCTTGTTGCCATGAACAAATTGGAAATAATGATGTTTTTATTGGTTTTAGAGGAAAATAGGTCTTAATTTTATTGCTCACACCAAAATATATAGGAGTTATGTTTCCGGCAGAAGTATACATACAAAGGAGAAAACGGCTGAGAGAGCTGGTAGGCAAGGGAGTTATTCTTTTCCTGGGTAACAAGGAAGTCGCCATGAATTACGCGGCCAATAATTATCCTTTCCGGCAGGACAGTTCATTCCTTTATTATTTCGGTCTCGATATGCCCGGGTTGGCAGGAATGATTGATTGCGAAATAGGGGGAGAAACCTTATACGGGAGCGATCCTACGCTCGAAGACATCATATGGGTTGGGAAACAGGAATCGTTGCATGAAAAGGCTCTGAAAGCAGGCATTTCACTGGTGAAACCATTGGAAAGGCTCGATGGTGATGTTTTCAGGGTAATTGCTCACAACCGCAAGGTACATTATCTTCCGCCTTACCGTGAACAACGACGACTTCAACTGGCCTATTACGACAACCTGAAGTATGAAGAAGTTGACAAGAATGCTTCGGAGGAGCTGATCAGAGCGGTTGTTGACCAACGATCCGAGAAGGATTCCCATGAATTGAAGGAAATGGAAGAAACCATGACCCAAGTCACCAGGGAAGCCTATGCTGCTGCTATGAAACGGATAATGCCCGGTTCATACGAATACCAGGTGGCCGGAACACTCGAAGGGGTAGCATTGGAAAAACATTGCCGGATGGCTTATCCCATAATCTGTACAGTTAACGGACAGATCCTGCATAATCATTATTATGGCAATGAGTTGAAAAAAGGTCAGTTACTGCTCATCGATGCAGGTGCAGAATCGAATATGCGTTATGCCACAGATATCACACGTACCTACCCGGTTGGGGGCAAATTCAACCACCAGCAAAAGGAAATTTATTCAGTTGTACTCAATGCCCAGCAGGAGGCCATTAAAGCCATCAAGCCGGGAAAACCTTACATGGAGATCCATCAATTGGCTGCAAAAACCATTGCAACGGGTTTAAAAGAGCTGGGTTTGATGAAGGGAGATATTGACGACGCGGTTGCCCATGGCGCTCATGCCTTGTTCTTTCCGCATGGGCTTGGTCATATGCTTGGTCTCGACGTGCATGATATGGAAGACGTCGGCGAGAATTACATTGGCTACGATGAGGAATTCAAGCGATCGGAGCAATTTGGAACCGCATACCTGCGGATGGCACGCCGGCTGAAGGAAAACTTTGTGCTCACGGTGGAACCGGGTATTTACTTTATTGATGCGCTGATTGAAAAGTGGCATAGCGAGGGCCGTTACCGCGACTTTATTGATTACCGGAACATTTCCAAATATAAAGGTTTTGGGGGCATCCGTATTGAAGATAACGTGGTGGTTACAGCAAAAGGTTCAAGGGTATTGGGGAAACCGATTGCCAAGGATATCACGGAACTGGAACAATTGCTGAAAGCCTGAAAACCGCCAGATCAACAGATCTTTTTAATAACACGGAACACTGTTACCTTTGCCTGTTCATTCTTTCTTCAATCTCATCGGGATCAACAGGTATGTGCTTCATAAGGTCTTCATTTCCTCCGGAAGTGATCAGGATATCATTTTCCAGTCGTATCCCGGTTTTTTCCTCACGTATGTATATGCCAGGTTCACAGGTTATTACCATGCCCGGTTTCAGTTCGGTTTCCTTATTACCGGTATCGTGTACATCGATGCCCAGGTGGTGGGAGGTGCCATGCATATAATACTGCAGGTACAAAGGATTATCAGCGGATTCTCCGGCAAGATCCTCCCGGGTGTATAAACCAAGTTTAACATGTTCTGTGCTAAATCGCTTGCATACTTCGTTATGAATTCGCTGAATGGTATTTCCGGGCTTCATCAGCGAACAGGCAAAGCGGAAAACGTCCAGTACGCTCAAGTATAGTGCACGTTGCCGGTCGGTAAATCTGCCATTTACGGGGATGGTTCGCGAACAATCTGCAGCATAATTTCCATATTCAGCCCCAAAATCCATTAACAACAGATCGCCATTGGCACAAACACTTTCATTGGTGTTATAATGAAGGGAACAGGCGTTGATTCCCGATGCTATGATGGGCGCATAGGCATGTCCTCTTGCGCCTTTCCGGAGGAATACTTGTGTTATTTCAGCTTCTACCTCATATTCCATCATACCAGGTGTAAGGGTGTCGAGCACCCGCAGGAACGATTCGTTCGTAATGTTACATGCTTCGCGGATAAGCGCAATTTCTTCATCGGATTTTACCATTCGCAGGTTACGCATAACGGGGGATAGTCTGATGTAGGTATGGGCTGGGAATTGCTGCTTTAGTTCAAGGCCAAAACGCAGGTTCCTGTTGGGTAATTCAGGAATAAACTTTGGCTGTTCCGGCAAATTCAAATAAACCTGTTCTGCAGGCATCATCATTGTGGCCAGCAAAGCCCGGTAATCATCGGTATACCGTATTGTTTTTATGCCCGATATAGCACCCGCTTCTTCGGGGGTAAGTTTATGTCCTTCCCAGGTTTCGAGTTTCAGATCGGGTTTACGTATTAACAGCACTTCCCGCAGCGAAGCATCGGGATGATCAGGGGCAATCAGCAGTACTGTTCTTTCCTGGTTGATCCCGGTAAGGTAAAAAAGATCGGGGTCCTGGCGATAGGGGTAATACTGATCAGCGCTTCTGATCAATTCGTCGTTGGCGTGGAAAATGGCCAGTGAATTTGGTTTCAGGGCATGTACCAGCCTTTGCCGGTTTCTCGTGAAAAGGGCCGGAGAAATGGTAACAGTTTTCATGGTTAGGGCAGTATCTTAAATAAAACAAGTCTAAATTAGGTATTTGGCGGAGAATATTTGTAAAAATAGCACGAAGCAGGTAAATTTGTCGCTTCACCATTTATAGAAATCTGAATACATTTAGCGATTAATCGTAGCATTATGAGCAATATTTTGACCTCTTCCATCGGAAAAAAGCTGATCATGTCGCTCGCCGGAATATTTCTGGTAGTTTTTCTGCTGGTACATTTAGGTATTAACCTGAGCCTCATTATTGCCGACACCCGGGAACCCTTTAACAAGGCCGCCCATTTTATGGGCACTAATTTACTTGTTAAAATAATGGAGGTGGTTTTGTTTGGCGGTTTTTTATTACATATGGCCTATGGGTTAATCCTACAG
>JAFGVG010000004.1 GCA_016938095.1 Bacteroidales bacterium | reverse complement strand
GGTGTCTTTGCTACCATGGAACAGAACGCCGCCACCGGCATCGTTCATATCCTTACCAGCAGGCCATCCTTTGGGGAATGCGGGTTTGATGCCGCCATCGGACCAGGTTACTTCCACTTCAGGGAACTTGATCTTGTCGGTTTTCAGACCGGTACGTGCGGGGTAGGTGAGTTTTACAAATTCAGCATTGGGAGCACAATCGGTCAGCAACAGGGTTGAATTGGCCTGTACCTTAGTGGGGTATTGCAGGCGTAATCCTTTGAATACGGGGTGAAGAATATGGCAGGCCATATCACCCAGTGCGCCGGTTCCGAAATCCCACCATCCGCGCCAGTTCCAGGGCGTGTAAAGCGAGTTGTACGGACGCATGGGCGCGGGGCCGATAAACAAATCCCAGTTAAGGGTTTCAGGAACCCAATGGCCCTGTGCGGGACGGTTGAGGCCCTGCGGCCATATCGGACGGTCGGTGAAAGCTTCTACTTTTTTAACTTCGCCAATTTCACCTGCCCAAATCCATTCGCAGGTCTGACGTACGCCTTCGCCCGAACTTCCCTGGTTACCCATTTGGGTGGCCACTTTGTACTTGGCTGCCAGTTTGGTGAGCAAACGCGATTCGTAAACGGTGTGCGTGAGCGGTTTTTGTACATAAACATGCTTGCCAAGCGTCATGGCAGTGGCGGCAATAATGGCATGGGTGTGGTCGGCAGTGGCAACAATCACCGCGTCGATGTCATCTTTCATTTCATCGAACATCACACGCCAGTCCCAGTATTTCTTGGCATTGGGGAAGGCTTTGAATACAGGAGCCGAGTATCCCCAGTCAACGTCGCACAAAGCCACTATGTTTTCGGTAGGCGCTACGGCCTTCAGGTTTGAATTACCCATTCCGCCAATACCTACACAGGCGATGTTTAACTTGTCACTGGGAGCACGGTGTCCCAATCCGCTGACCACGCTGCTGGGAACAATGGTAAACACGGCAGCTGCTTTTGCAGTGTTTCCCAGGAATTCCCTGCGGCTGATTCCCGATTTTTTGTCTTGGTTCATAAATGCAGTTTTTAAGTTTGAAGTAAGTATAGTATATGTTGGTTGAGCTATGATAGCCTGTAAAGCTTTACCAATTTACTAAGTTATGAAAATCAGGCGCAGTTTTTACTCAAAAAGCGCAAAAACATCCTCAAAAAAAACCCTTTCTTTAGAAAGTGTCAGACAATCAGTTGCTTGTCGGCATCCCAGAATACTTTTCTGTTTTCGAGCAACGCTTTGGTCGACATGTGTGCACTGATACCCTCATCAAAGGCCTGATCAATATTGCAGCTGGGTTGAACACCTGCGCGGATGCAATTCAACCATTCCTTTATATGCAGGTGGGTGGTGTCAACGCGCTTACCGTTGCGGTAGGTGTAGAGCAAACCGCGACTGGCAAAATACTGTTCCGTGGCGGTGGCAAAACCGTCGGCGCCTTTTTTACCCGGCGTGAACGAATAAATGGGGGTGTTGGGGTCAATGAGCCCCGACTCGATTTTCTGCTTGTATTGCGTCGATTGCGGATCGGCTTTGATCACTAACCGGTCGCTGATTTCCATGTTGGCATCGTGGCCCATGATGACCTTGCCCCTCGACCGGTCGCTGGCCAGTGTGGCGCTGTATAGGAACGACAGGTCGCGTTTGGGAAATTCCATTACCACATGCAGCACGTCGGGAACGGTACGACCGTCTTTGAAAAAATATATTCCGCCCGACGAGGCTACTGATTCGGGTATGCCCAGGCCCATGATCTGGTTAAGGGCATCGTATTCGTGGGTTAACAGGTCGCCGTTAAGCCCGGTGCTGTAATCCCACCAGCACCGCCAGCGGAAAAAGCGTTCAAGGCTGAAATCGTGCCAGGGTGCCTGGCCAATGAACTGTTTCCAGTCGATGGTCGACGGGTTGGCCTCGGGATGTATGTCGTACACCCAGGCGCCGTTGGGATCGTTACGGTTGGTACATACTTCAATGAGGTTCACCTTGCCGAGCACATTCTTTTCAATGGCCTCTTTGGCTTTAGTATAACTCTCGGTTTGCCTTCCCTGGTGGCCGAGCTGAAATACAATGCCCTTTTCCTTTACTACTTTTACCAGTTCGTAGGTTTCAGGAACGGTCCAGCTTACAGGCTTTTCGCAGTAAACATGTTTTCCGCGTTTGGCGGCTTCAATGGCCATGGGCGCATGCCAGTGGTCCGGGGAGGCAATGATAACTGCGTCAATATCGGGGGCGTCGAGCAATTCGAGGTATGTTTTGTACTGTCTGGGGGCTTTACCCATTTTTCCCTTGCTGCCTTCGCGGTTGATATTCGATGCGGTAAGCGCAGCCTGTTCGGAGTAAACCGAAAAGACATCGCAGACACCGGTAATTTCTATATTGAGCTGTTCCTGCTCCATATAACTCTGGTAATTGGTGTTCTGCCTGTTTTCGGCATGGGCTTTTATCTGGTCGTCAATCCACGAAGGTTCGGGGAAACCTGCGGCCCTGAGCAACTGTTTTCCACGGATACCGAAGCCGATAATACCCACTCTGATGGGTTTGCCATCCTGAATGGAAGGGGCCAGCTCAACCGGTTGTGCAGTAAGGTTAACTACTTCGCGCATTTGCTTGCGAAAGGCTTCGTCGAGATTGTTTTTTCTGAACCAGGCATAAGAAAAAGCGCCCAGTACCGGAACAGCTGCAAGTCCTTTCAGTATGTCGCGACGGGTTATGCTACGGGGATTGGTATTGGAGGGTGTATGTTGTGATTGATCGTTTTTCATGATTCAGCCTACTGTTTTTTTAACCATTTCGAAAAAAATCTGTCGAGTCCTATAATATGGCCGGTGGGAAATGCCATCAGCACGGCCATGGTAACAATTTCAATGAGTGTTTTATTTACCCAGAGATAGGCGCCTTCCTGCGGCATAACATAGGTAATGGTAGCCAACGGCGGGTGCGATAAGTAATACATTACCAGCAGCAGAATTCCAAAAAACAGGGCAAGCTGTGTAAATACGCCAAGCATAAGGCCCAGCCCTATAAAGGTAAGTCCCCATTTATTTAGGAAATCAACTACTGCAACTACATTGGCCTTGGCGGCCATGGCATGAAAAAGGCCTGCAAATGTTCCTTGCGAATCCATCAGATAGCCAAACGACGACCAGTCGGGATTGATTATTTTCACAAGCCCCTCGTAAAGGAAGTACCATCCAATGACGATACGGAGCGCTACCAGTAAAAAGGTTTGAAGGTTGGTGTAATTTTTCGTTATTTCGCTTTGTGACATAATTGATTTTTTAAACAAGCATCAAATCTAAAAAAAAACTTTCGTAAAATTACCATATGACCGTCATCCAGGTTGAAAACCCTATGGTATTTTGCGGGTTTTTGGATTTTCAACTTTCACTGTTTTATACGCTAAGTGGGTTAATGCCTGCCAGTAAAAGCAAATGGAATGTTTTACAAAAAATCTACAAATAGGCTAAATCTGTCGACGTTTTGCAATCAAACGGAGAAATATGCCTGAAAAAGAAAAATATGGTCCACAAATCACTACGGCATTCATCCGTGCCTGCACCGATTATGCCTACCTGCTGAACCGGGGATTTCCAGAACGCGGAGTGCTGAAGCTTACAGGCGACCGGTATCGGCTCGACGGTGATCAGCGTACCATCCTGTACCGGGGTATTTCGTCAAAAGTGCGATCGGACAACCGCCGTGTCATGCTGGTGAATAACCTGGCAGGTGCACATTTACTGGTCGACGGCTACAATGTGCTTTTTACCCTGCTTAACTACAGGCTGGGCAAACCGGTTTTCATTTGTACCGATGGCATGGTGCGCGATGCAGGCGCCATGCACGGCCGGTTGCGCAACCAAAGTATGTTTGCTGAATGTGTTCAACTGCTCATCGAAACCCTGGTACAGCTTAAACCTGCCGCAACAACGGTTTACCTCGATTCGCCTGTTTCGCACAGCCGGCAACACGCGGCTCATGTCCGCGAAGTTATGCAAAGTAATCAGTTGCCCGGCGAATGTTTTGTGGTACAATCGGCCGATTGGGCGCTTAAACAACAGCCGGGTGCGGTTATTGCCACTTCCGACACCGCGGTGATGGAGAAAGCCGGCGCAGGGGTCATTGATCTGCCCCGGCAGGTTCTCGATACTGCCTACGGGGCAACATACCTTAACCTGGGCGAATTACTTGCCGCGGGTGAGGTTGACGATGCCGTTGATAATGGTTAACGGATGTGCCGGATTGCCGGCCAGGTAAAGGTCAATAGGGTGACTTTCGATAAACGACCGGTCGAGTGCCGCACTACCCGCAAATATACCCCCACTGATCGCATCGGTGCCGTCGAGGATAATGATTTTCGGATCGGGGATGGCATCGTAACAAATTTGCAGGGCTTCGGCCATGTTTTTTGAAACAGGCCCGGTGATTACCACCCCATTGGCATGCCTGGGCGAGGCAACAAATTCAATTCCAAACCGCCCTATATCGAAGTTTACATTACCTGAAGCATTCAGCTCCCACTCACAACTGTTATCGCCTGCAGCGGAAACCTGCCGGAGCTTCAATGAGTTGCCGAAATATTTGCGTATTTCCTTCCTTACCTGCTGCGGATCAATTTTCATGGGCTTGTCATCGCCTTCCTTGATGATAAGGCCTTCACGCGAAGTTGCGTATATCTTGTAATCCTTGGTAAAGCTTATCCGGTGCGGACATTTTCGCTGACATTCTCCACAGAACACGCATTTTCCCAGGTCGATACGTAACGGACCAGTGGCAATGGCGCCTGTAGGACATAACTCCGCCAGTTGCTGCTCTTCGGCAGGGTTGGCGGGTATGGCAGGTTTAATAATAGGTCGACCCCTGTAAATGCCCGGCACTTCGGCAGTGGTAACATCAGGAATGTATTGCTTTCCGTTGTGTACAAGTATTTTTAGGTCGGAAAAAACAGAGCCTGCATTAATATTGATCTTCATGGTCAGGTGATTTCGGTTTTACAAATCGTGTCCGCAATAACTCAGGTTAAAGCTTTTGTTGCAGATGGGAAAGTCGGATATATCGTTATTTCGCACGGCCAGCGCCAGTCCCAGCCAGTTGTGCAACGAAGGATCCTTGATTTTGTATACGGCCAGCCGGCCTGTTGCGTCGGTTATGGCACAGTGGCATATTTCGCCGCGCCACCCTTCGGTTAGCGAAAGGGCAAAGGCATTGGCTTCAGGTGTTTCCAGCACAACGGGTTGGCTGGTGGGCGGTACTTGCTGGGCCATGGCTTTAATATACCTGATGCTCTGGCCAATTTCCTGCCGCCGCAATTGTGTGCGCGAATAAACATCGCCATGGTATTTCACAATCGGCTGGTGCGGAATCCGACCGTAGTTGAGGTACGGATGGGTCCAGCGTATGTCGCGCAGCATCCCCGATGCTCTTGCCACCATACCCACTGCGCCTATGCGCTCGGCCTGCGCGGTGGTAAGTGTTCCGGTTCTTTCGAGGCGGGCCAGTGCACTGGGAAGTTTGCTCAAACGGTCGTACATCTCATAAAAATCGCGTTCATATTCAGTAAACAGGTCATCGAGCGCCTTGACAAATTCCGGGATTACCGGAAACTGATTTGCCCCGGGCCGGATAAGACTTTTCGACAGCCTGTTACCGCACCATTTCTGAAAGGTATTGATAACAGGAGTTCTTAGTCGGCCGAAAACCGAACTGCCCAACTGATAAGCTATGTCGGTGCATATCCCGCTCAGGTCGCCCGTGTGTATGGCAACTCTTTCGAGTTCCTGGGCCAGCGTACGGGCATGCCTGATGTCATCGCCGGGCGTGAAGCCACACAGGCTCTCCCAGAGGTTGGCCCAGGCCGTTGTATGGCCAATAACCGTGTCGCCGGCAATGCCCTCGGCTAAAACCGATCGCTGCAACGGTGTGGACGGCTTCAGGAAAAGCTGTTCAACCCCCCTGTGCTGGTAACCAAGCTGAATTTCGAGGTGCAGTATCTGCTCGCCGTTGCAGATGAATCTGAAATGACCCGGTTCAATAATGCCGGCATGAATAGGACCGACGCCCACTTCGTGCAGTTCTTCACTTTCCACCTTGTAAAACGGGTAGTTTTTCATGGTGAGTGTCTTGTCCTTGCGGTTTTCGGGGTAACGGAGCGGCTTCAGCCAGGGGTGATCGGCATAACGCATGCCCGTGTTTTCGTGTATTTCGCGTTCGAAAGCATGAAAGGCGAGGTTACGGGCCGTAAACGAGGGGTATTCGTGTCCGTTGGTTATGCTGACCTCACATGCCGATACCAGTATATGTTCGGTGGTATCGTCGGCAATACAACAATACAGTTTAAGATTACCGGGGTGCTGCACGGCAAAGTACTGCACGCAGTGAAAATAGGTGTCGGCAGTAAGCCCGGTGTTGATTTCAAGAAATTCGTCGTAGGGCATTACGGGAATGTCCTTCTCCTGAATCCGCTGGTTGTTTTTTATTTTTATCGGAACCATGTTTTGTGCTGGTTACTGGATACTGTGTGTCTTCTGGTCTACTGGTCTACTGGTCTGCTGGTCTACTGGTCTACTAGTCTTCTGGTCTTCTGGTCGTCTAAGTCGTATATTGTAACTTTACTTCTTCAATGTCTTGGATCTTGGCTCTTGGTTCTTGGTTCTCCTCTTGCTAATTACTCAAACGATTGCTGATTCCTGTCTTGGCTCTTGGTTCTTGGTTCTTGGTTCTCCTCTTGCTGATTCCTGTCTTGTCTCTTGTCTCTTGGTTCTTGGCTCTTGGCTCTTGGCTCTTGGCTCTTGGTTCTTGGTTCTTGGCTCTTGGCTCTTGGTTCTTGGCTCTTGGCTCTACACTTCTCACTTCGGCAGCGTACTGATAACCTCATTAATCATATTTACCAGCTGCGGCGGCGGGTTTAAACCCAAATACACCACCAGCGCCAGCAGTATATACTGACT
>JAFGVG010000022.1 GCA_016938095.1 Bacteroidales bacterium | reverse complement strand
TTCGACAAGCAAAATGGCTATTAGCAGGGAAATAAGGGTAATGAAAACCGATTCGATCATAAATTGCCAAACCAGCAATCCCTTGGTTGAACCCACTACCTTGCGCATACCAACTTCGCGTGATCGTTTCATGGAACGGGCAGTGGACAAGTTCATGTAATTAATGCCGGCCACCAGTAATATTAAAAAGGCAACAGCTGAAAATATATAAATGTATTTGCGGTCGTTTGATTGTTTGAAATCCGAATCAATATCGGGATTAAGATGAATGTCCGACATGGGCTGCATAAAAATACCATACTCATTGCCCGATGCGGAAAATGCCTGCAGGTCCATTCCCAGAACCCGCTGTACCTGTGGGCCAACATACTTTTCAACCATTTGCGGCAGCTTACTTTCAACGGTTTCCACAGCGGCATTTTCTTTCAGCAGGATGTAAGTGGCAAAGCTGTTGGACAGCCAGAAGTCGTCGTTGGCACGCGGATTGGTTAAGAACGAGATCAGGATATCGAATTCGAGATGACTGTTCTCGGGAACATTTTCCATGATTCCGGTAATGGTGTACAGCGCGGTATCGTTTCCTATGCGCAGGTGCCGGCCAATGGCATCAGCCTGTCCGAAGTATTTTACCGATTGGCGTTCTGTGAGCACAACAGCATTGGGTTGCGATAAGGCGGTACGTGGGTCTCCCCGGAGCAGGTGGAGGTTAAAGATATTAAAGAAACCCGAATCGGCCAGCGCAATTTTGGTTTCCACGTATTTGCGGTCGTCGATCCTGATCAGCGCCTCATCCCATCTTTCCATACGCACAGCCGTTTCCACTTCAGGGAACTCCTCGACAAAGGCACGGGCTGTTGGAGCGGCCGTCCAGGCACCTTTAAATTCCGATTCCCCGAATTTTCCCACCAGGTAAAGCCGGTAAATTCTGTCGTACTTATCATTAAACTTGTCAAAACTCAGTTCGTGAATCACAAACAGGAAGATGAGCAGGGAGCACGCAAAACCAACCGCAAGACCAAGGATATTGATTATTACATAGGTTTTATGACGAAAAATATTTCGCAGTGCAGTTTTCAGATAATTGTTGAACATTGCCAGATGAGTTTACATTATGACGATCATAATCCGCTGAAGTTACAGCTACGAACGGAAATTTTAACAGGATATTACTTTTCTGCCGCATCTTTTGCAGGCACCATCGTTCGTTAATGACTGCACGGTAACGTCATAACCTGTACGGGAAACCAGTAAATTTCCGCAAACGGGACAATAGGTATCCTGAAATGCTTTCAGCTGAATGTTTCCTGCATAAACAAAATGAAGCTTTTCATGCGCAATGCGGCAAAAATTCTCAAGGGTAGCGGCGGGGGTGGATGCTTCGTCGGACCTGAAAGCCGGGTGATAACGCGAAAGGTGCAACACGGTATCCGTTCCCAGTTCAGTGGCAATCCAATCGACCATCTTCCTGAAAATGACGATATCATCATTTTGCCCGGGAATGACAAGGTTGGTAATCTCGAGGTGACGGTTTGCCTTTTTGATTTGCTTCAGTGTTTGAAGCACCGGTTCGAGCCTGGCGCCGGTATATTCGCGGTAAAATTTATCGGTAAAGCCTTTCAGGTCTATATTAAAAGCATCGATATATTCCAGCAGTTCCTGCAAAGGTTCCGCATTGATATAACCGTTGGAAACCATAACGTTTTTTAACCCGGCCTGACGAACCAGCCTGGCGGTTTCGAGCATGTATTCATACCATACGGTTGGCTCATTATACGTATAGGCAACCCCTATATTTCCGCTCAGTGATAGAGATTTCCGGACTATTGCGCTGGGTTCGGTAAAGGCTGAAACACCGTCTTCCGGAACCGGCACCTGTGATATCTGCCAGTTCTGACAGCAAAGGCAATGCATATTGCAACCCACGCTTCCCAGCGAAAGGATCTGCCTGCCGGGGAAAAAATGATACAAGGGTTTTTTCTCAATGGGATCGAGGTGAACCGCTGATAGATAACCCCAGGTTTCGGCAATTAGTTTGCCATTGACATTGCGACGTACCTTGCAGATGCCGGCTTTGCCCTCAGTTATCAAACAATTGTGCGGGCACAGTGTACATTTTACACCTTTTGCTGAAGGAATATAGTACAAGGCTTCCATGGCCAAATTGAATTTTATGTACTTTTGCTGCCTGAGCTGCCTGTCAGCCAGAGGTAAAATTGCAAAAAAAAACCAGGCTTTGCCCGTTAAACTACAAAAATGACCGAAAAAGATCTGAAAACGTTGCGTAAAGAAGTGGCCTGTTATATGCGCAGGCTATACAACAGAGGATTAACAACCGCATCGGGAGGCAATATAAGCGTAAGAACGCCCGAATGCATACTCATCACCCCTTCTGCGCTTGACAAAGGCAATATGCGGGGGCGACAGATTGGCATGATGCTGGAAACCGGAGAAAATCTGACACCGGAACTTAAGCCAAGCATCGAAAGCGCTATGCATTTGGCAATTTACAAAACACGACCCGATGTTTTTGCCATTGTGCATGCCCATCCACCGGTTGCCACCAGCTTTACCGCCATGGATAAAGAAATTAACTGCACCCTTATTGCCGAAGCCAGGGCCATTTTGGGAATACCGGTAATGGCACCCTATGCCCTGATGGGAACAAAAGAACTGGCGGCCGTTGTGGCAGAGGCAGCATCGACCAGGCAGCAATTAAACAATGTTATATTGCTGCAGAACCATGGTATCGTTTGCCTGGGCAAAGATTTACTGACAGCCTTCGATCGGCTTGAGGTTTTGGAAGCAGCTGCCAGAATGACGCTGATTACCGGAACCGGGCAGGCAAAACCATTAAGCCCGGCACAGCTCGAAGCGCTTGACCAACTCATGGGCAACACTCCGGCACATACATCGCGCGAATAACGAAAAGAGGAAACAGACAGCAACACCTTTTATAGCTGATACTGTGCGGCAAATTCATTGGATATGTAATTGTCGTAACTCAAACAAACGTGTGTGGCAAATTCAACGGCGGTACTGACTATGTCTTCCCATTGTTCTGCCCTGAGGTGTTGCAGATCCTTGTGGGTAATATTGTTTTTATAAAGCGAGTAAACAATACCCGCGTTAAAGTTATCACCGGCACCAATGGTACTGAGCGGATCGATGGTTTTGACGGGTAAAGTCATGGCTAGTCCCGGAGTTCGCACATAAACCCCTTTTTTGCTGGAAGTGTACAACAGGTTTTCGCAATGCTGCCCTATCTCGGCATAAGCTTCATCGGCGTCAGCCGCCCCCAGAATAAAAGAGAAGTCCTCGTTGGAACCCCGGATGATGTCGGCATAGGTAAAATTTTCGAGGATCAGCGGTTTTAGCCTGGCCAGCTCATGCAGGTGAGGTTTCCTGAAATTGGGATCGTAAATAACAATGGCCTTTTTTTTATTGGCTTGCTGAATAAATTCAATCAGCTTTTTCCGCACTTCGGCCGTTACCGCGTATATCGATCCGAAAAGCACGATATCGTCCTGCATGATCTCGGGAAAATCAACAGCCAGGCGGTTGCCGGGATATATTTTATAAAAATCGTAACTGGCATCGTTGTTTTCATTCAGAAATGCCAGTGCAAGTGTCGACTTCCCGTCGTAATACCGGTATACATATTGCGTGGAAACATTGTTTTCCCTGAGAAAAGAATCCACAATATTCCCCACCTCGTCCATGCCATACTCGCCAATAAAATGAACCGGCAACTGAAGACGCCCCAATGTTACCGCGCTGTTCAGGCACGCCCCGCCTGGCCTGGCAGTAAACGGAAGTTTGTTTTTGAAGAGAATGTCAAGTACCGTTTCGCCAATGGTATAAATCTTTCTCATGGTAGATACATACTTTTTTCAAAGCTCACGAAGTTAGCATATATAATCAGTAATTTTGTCATGTAAACCGGCGAAAAAATATTTGGTATATTTATTGACTGGTAGACCAAATTAAACTATTAATATATTTTCATATGAGTCTGTTTAAACCGTTGGAAACCAAACTCGGAACAAATGCGAATACCAATGCAGGCAGTCCTGCCGAACACGTAAAATGTCTGATCATTGGCTCGGGACCTGCCGGTTACACGGCCGCCATTTACGCTGCCCGGGCAAATCTGAAGCCATTATTGTGTAAAGGCATACAACCGGGGGCACAGTTACCCACCACCACCGAAGTTGAGAATTTTCCGGGATACCCTGAAGGCATTACCGGCCCAAAAATGATGGAAGACCTCGAAAGCCAGGCTGCCCGTTTTGGTACCGATATCCGTTGGGGAATAGCCACATCGGTAGATTTTTCAGGTACCACCCACAAGGTGGTGATTGATGAAGACAAAGTTTATGAAGCCGATACAGTGATTATAGCCACCGGAGCCACCGCGCGCTATCTTGGACTTCAATCGGAAGAAAACTATAAAGGTTCGGGCGTTTCGGCGTGCGCCACCTGCGATGGTTTTTTTTACCGGAATAAGGATGTAGCCGTTGTGGGAGGAGGCGACACAGCCTGTGAGGAAGCGCTTTACCTGGCCGGAATGTGCCGGAAAGTTTATCTCATTGTCAGAAAACCTTTCCTCAGGGCGTCAAAGATTATGCAAAAGCGCGTTCTGAATGCTCCTAATATTGAGGTTCTTTTTGAAAGAACCACCAAAGAGCTGCGCGGAAACCACGTAGTTGAAGAAGCCTTACTGATAAAGCGAATGGGGCATTCCGATGAAAGTGAAGAATCGATAAAAATCGACGGTTTCTTCCTGGCTATCGGGCATACACCCAACTCCGACATTTTCAAACC
This sequence comes from Bacteroidales bacterium, assembly GCA_016938095.1. Classification (GTDB taxonomy): domain Bacteria; phylum Bacteroidota; class Bacteroidia; order Bacteroidales; family UBA10428; genus UBA5072. The sequence continues at coordinate 336 of JAFGVG010000022.1, read as the reverse complement.
TTTTATCGAAACCGACGAAACGGGGTATATTAAAACCGTTCCGGGCACACCACTCACCAATGTTCCCGGGGTTTTTGCCTGCGGAGATGTTCAGGATAAGGTTTACCGCCAGGCGGTGACGGCCGCCGGATCGGGCTGCTCAGCCGCCATTGAAGCAGAGCGGTACCTGGCGCAGCGGTAATAAAGCAACAAACGCAACTTGTCTCGCCTTGCTAAGCGTAGCCTCCGGCTACGCTTTTTTTTGTCCTTATTTTCTGAAACTATATAAACTTTCCCTGTAATTTTATGAATTTTTAATATAAAAAGTTAATTTCGGGGCAATCATTTTTGAATGAA
>JAFGVG010000221.1 GCA_016938095.1 Bacteroidales bacterium | reverse complement strand
TGCTGGGAAGGTTTATTATAATAAGGTGAAACCGACAGCACACAGTCGATGCCTGAATAGTCGGTTTGCTGGATGGTGTCGAGAACTTCCTGCGTATTGTTGCCACCAATACCGACAACAACAGGTATCCGTCCGGCTATTGTATCGGTAACAAAATTGATGATCGCTTTTTTCTCATCTTTGGTCAGGGTTACCGATTCGCCGGTTGTGCCCAATGCCACCACGTAGTTAACACCACCTTTTACAATGTGCTCAAGTAACTTACCCAGCGATTTGAAATCAATGCTGCCATCATTCCTGAAAGGCGTAACAATGGCCACACCAGTGCCTGTGAATTTCTTAAGGTCCATAAATTGGTTTGTTATTTAAGAATGGATAGATAATGCATGAGCTGGCTAATGAGGAAGTTGAGTTGGATTTCGCTTTCCGTTTTCTTCTGAATGTCAGCTTCAATTTCATCCTTGCTGCGTTTACGGTTGCTTTCTTTGCCAATTTCCTGCTGCAGGTCCTTCATAGCTTGTTTCTCTTTTTCAATGTCGATCATCAGATCGAGGTAAATATCATCGGGTGAATACTTACCAGCTTTGAATGTGGCGGGCGAAAGTGCGGTAATATACTGAATGGGGTAATGATTTTCGAGACTGAGATTGATCAGCAAATCAAAGGGCTCTTTGATGAATTGATCAACCAGTGGCGAAACCGGTCTCGAGTACCAGTTCAGGTCGTTCTTCGAAAAGAAATCAAAACCTTTCCGGTACAAATAATTATCAATTAGTTTTTTACTGTCGACATATCCCAGAACGGTTATCTTGCGCGACGGTCCTGAGAGATCCTTTACCAGGTTGCGGATTATTTCAAAACTAACGCCTTCTGTGGCATTGTAAATAATGCCTATGTGTCTGGCATGTTCAATATTGCATACCACCGGGGTGCGTTTCCGGTCCTTCAGGTGAGTTCTTAGCTCATGCCTGCCCATGTATGCTTTGAAATTATCCGTCCACTTCATACTGCAAGTTTAAGAAAATATATTGATATAATGAGCCTCTGGTTTCAATTCATGATTGTTTGCCATTAGCTTTTAGCTATTGGCTATTAGCTAAGGGCCAACAGCTAACAGCTAATGGCTAATAGCCAACGGCCAATGGCTGATGATAGTTGAAAGATGCCTGTTAGTCTATGAAAAAGGGGTCTACTTCTATTATGTTAGGTCGTCAAGGTAGGTTTGCATACTTTTATACCAAAATTGAATAATGTTATGAGACGAGCATTTTTGCTAAAAAACAAAAACAGGCATGACTTAAAGCATGCCGGTTTTTCATCTTTATGCCATTTGGTTAGTTGGGCCTCCGGGACCATTGCGATGCGGATGAAACTGGTTTTATGGGTTGGAATGGGGTTGTTTTTTGCGGGTACAGGTGTTTCGGCCCAGGATGAAAAGCCCTGGACCCTTGAAGCCTGTATTAACTTTGCGCTTGAGCAGAACATAACGGTGCGGAAGGTCGGATTGTCCAATCTTTCACTCGAATACCAGTCCGGACAAGTAAAGGCACAGCGTTTTCCTTCGGTGAATGCCTCGGTCAACCAGAATTTCAAATGGAGCAGACCCGGCACCCTGAATGCCGCTACGGGCGAAATGGTATACGGAAGTGGATTTGATGCCAGCAATAGCACCAGTTATGGGGTAAACGCCAATGTAACCCTGTTTAACGGGATGCGGTTGAATAACCAGATCAAACAATCGGAGCTAGATATCGAGACAGGAAGGTATAACCTCGAAAATACCCGCGAATCGATAAGCCTGAGCATTCTTAATGCATTTTTACAGGTGTTGTATGCCGAAGAGCAGGTTAAGAATTCCGAAAATCAAATCGAATCAACCACACAACAGGTTGCCCTGGCTGAGGAACGAATGAATCTGCAGGTTATTTCGCAGGCTGACTTTTTACAGGTAAAATCGCAACTGGCCACCCAAAAGCTGAACCTTGCAAATGCTATCAGTCAGCTGGCTATTGCCAAGGTAAACCTTATGCAGCTTATGGAATTGCCGGTTAGCCAAAATTTCGAACTGGCCAAGCCCAATCTCGATGAAACATTGAACCAGCAGCGTTTGCCTGTTGTTCAGACAGTGTTTGACACTGCCCTGGCCATTAAACCACAGGTGAAAATTGCAGCTGTCAATAAAGAAATAGCCCTGCTTGATGAAAAAATTGCCAGGGCAGCCTTTTATCCCAGTCTTTCTGCCAGTGCCAGCGTAGGAACAGGCGCCAGCTTTGCAGATAACGGATCAGAAGACAGTTATTTCAAGCAGCTCGATCATGCATTGTCGCCCGCTGCAGGTCTTTCCCTGTCCATCCCCATTTATCAGCGGAAACAGGCAAAAACCAGTGTAGCGCTGGCGCAACTCAATTATCAGCAGGCCGAGCTAAGTGAACTTGAAACAAGAAATCAATTGCGGAAAAGTATTGAACAGGCTTGTCAGGATGTGCTCTCGGCACAAATTGAATATGAAGCAAACCTCGAAAATTATACAGCCATAAAAGAATCGGCTGCCCTGTCCGATGAAAAATTTAACCAGGGAATTATCAATTCGGTAGATTACCAGGTTTCAAAAACAAACCTGATTGTGGCCGAAAGCCAATGGCTGCAGTCGAAATACAACCTCATATTCAGTTACAAAATCCTTGATTTTTACCTGGGCATTCCTTTAACCTTGTAATCACATAAAAAGCATATCATTAAAAAGTAAAAATAAAGCTATGAAAAAGAAAGTGATCATTTTTGGCGTGGTGATTGTGGCAGCCGCCGTTATGGCCTTGTTGATCTTTAAACCGTTTGGTCATAAAGATGAAGCCTATACATTTGAAACCGTAAAGGTTGAGAAGGGAAAAATTACCAGCGTGGTAACAGCCACCGGTACTATCGAAGCGGTTACCTCGGTAGATGTGGGAACACAGGTGTCAGGTATTATCGACAGGATATATGTCGATTTTAACGACGATGTAAAAAAAGGTGAAGTAATGGCCCAACTCGATAAGAAGCAGCTTGC
>JAFGVG010000220.1 GCA_016938095.1 Bacteroidales bacterium | reverse complement strand
GGGAAAACTTGGCGTTAATTTCGGAATGCAGGGTGCACAATTTCCAGCTACATCTACAGTTGCAGAAAATCAAACCCTTTCGTTCCCGAATTACGTACATAGTATTTCAAACAATAACGACAACCAGGACATTGTTAGCATGGGAACCAATTCAGCTCAGTTTGCCCGCAAGGTTATTGACAATACCTACCAGGTATTGTCAATAGAATTGATAACCCTTATCCAGGGCATTGATTACCTGGGAATCGAAGCAAGAATGGCATCTTTCACAAGAAATAAATACAACGAACTGAGAAAACTGGTACCAAAATTTGCGGAAGACCTGATCATGTATCGTGAAATCCGTAAAGTGAAAGACTACCTTAGCAATCAGTTTATCAGTTTGTAAAACATCATTAATAAGTTGTCAGAAATGAAATACGCACTGGTAACCGGCGGATCAAGAGGAATTGGCAGAGCTGTTTGCATCAAGCTTGCCGAAATGGGTTACCATGTGCTCATTAATTACTTGTCGAATCGCGACGAAGCCCTCCTTACACTTGAAGAAGTCAAAAAAACCGGCAGTGATGGTACTTTGCTGCCTTTTGATGTTACCAAAGTTGAGGAGGTTGAGAAAACAATGGGAGGCTGGCAGGAACAAAACAGCGACGCCTATATCGAGGTTTTGGTAAACAATGCCGGTATCCGCAAGGATACCCTGCTGATGTGGATGGAAAACAGCCACTGGCATGATGTGCTTAACACCAATCTGAACAGTTTCTTTTATGTTACCAGGGCAGTACTGAAAAACATGCTGGTTAATAAGTATGGCAGGATTATCAATGTTGTGTCACTCTCAGGGCTTAAGGGACTGCCAGGGCAGGTTAATTATTCTGCTGCCAAAGCAGGCGTAATTGGTGCTACCAAAGCGCTTGCACAGGAGATCGGTAAAAAAAGGGTAACCGTTAACGCTGTTGCACCGGGATTTATTAAAACCGATATGACAAAAGAATTGAACGAAAACGAATTAAAAAACCTGATACCGTTGAATCGTTTTGGCTTACCCGAAGAGGTCGCTGATGTGGTATGCTTTCTGGCATCCGAAAAGGCATCCTATATTACCGGCGAAGTCATTTCGGTAAACGGAGGATTATATACTTAAATCTGTCTTCTCACAAACATGAACAGGGTTGTTATCACCGGCATTGGCATTTATTCTTCGATAGGGAAGAACCTCTTGGAAGTAAAGGATTCCCTTTTTAAAGGAACATCCGGAATTGTGCTTGACCAGGAAAGAAAGGCTTACGGATACCAGTCGGGCCTTACCGGTAAAATCGACAGGCCAAACCTGAAAGGGATCATCGACAGACGAGCACGTGTTTGCATGCCCGATCATGCCGAATATGCTTATGTTTCGACTGCTGAAGCCATAAAAATAGCCGGTTTAGATGAAGCCTATTTTGATGCAAACGAAGTAGGCATTATATTTGGAAACGACAGCTCAACGCCTTCGGTAATTCAAAGCGCAGATATAATCCGCGAAAAACGCGACACCACCATGGTTGGCTCAGGTGCCGTATTTCAATCGATGAATTCATCGGTCACCATGAACCTGTCGGTTGTTTTCCGCTTGCGTGGCATTAACTTCACACTCAGCGGCGCCTGCGCCAGCGGATCGCATGCCATAGGCATGGGATTTCATACCATACGGCATGGTTACCAGGACTGCATCATCTGTGGCGGCGCCCAGGAAGTAAACCTGTTTTGTGTAGGCAGTTTTGATGCTTTGGGCGCTTTCTCGAAACAGGAAAAAGACCCGGCAAAAGCTTCCAAACCCTTTGATAAAAACAGGGATGGCTTGGTACCCAGCGGCGGAGCAGCTACTGTAATCCTCGAAAGCCTCGACCATGCGCTCAAAAGAGGAGCACCTATACTTGCAGAGGTTATCGGATATGGTTTTTCATCCGATGGCAAACATATTTCCGTGCCTGATGTCGACGGCCCCAGCCGCTCCATCATCATGGCCCTCAATGATGCCAAAATTACACCGGGTGAAATCGACTACATTAACGCCCATGCTACCTCAACACCCATAGGTGACCAAAACGAGGCCAAAGCTATTCACCAGGTATTCGGTAAACACAAACCGCCGGTTTCTTCCACCAAGTCGATGACCGGTCATGAATTGTGGATGGCAGGAGCCAGCGAAGTGGTTTATTCCATTCTCATGATGCAGAACTCATTTGTCGCCCCCAACATCAATTATGAGGAACCCGATGAGTTTTCAGCCCATCTCAATATTGTTAACAAAGCCACACCGCATGAAATAAATGCCGTCCTTTCCAATTCGTTTGGTTTCGGCGGCACAAATTCCACGTTAATCATCAAAAAATTCAAATTATAAAGCATTTTTACCTGAACATCATGAACAAAGAAGAAATCGCCGGGATCATCAAGAACTTTTTGGTTGAGGAGTTTGAGATTGAAGAAGCCAAAATTACACCTGACGCACACCTCAAAGACGATCTTGGTCTCGAAAGTCTCGATTTTGTTGATATTGCTGTTATCGTTCAGAAGGAATTCGGACTTACCCTGAAAGGTGAAGAAATGACAGCTATCAGAACACTCGACGACTTATATGGTTATATTCACAACTCTATCAACAAGCAATAACACACAGTGACATCTTGGAAAGGAAAAACCCGGGGTGGACTGGCTGGTTACAAAATATTCATAGCCACACTTAAATTCGGGGGACTTTCTTTTGCCTACCTGTTGCTGCGTTTTGTAGCCCTGTATTTCTTCTTTTTTGCTCCCGCTTCGTTCCGGAACATATTTTACTTTTATCGCCATCGGCTTGGTTATGGGTTATTCCGTTCGGTGACTGCAATATACCGTAATTACTATGCTTTCGGTCAGGTAATTCTTGACAAAACAGCCACCATGGGCGGATTCGACGCCCGGTTTTCATTCGATTTCGATGGAGAGCAATATCTCCATCAGATGGTAGCTGATGGAAAAGGTGGACTGCTAATCAGCGCGCATATCGGTAATTTCGAAATGGCAGGCCATATGCTTGAGCGTCTGAATACCACAGTTAACATTATCATGCTCGACGCTGAACACCGGAAAATCAAAGAATACCTGTCGAAATTCACGCAAAAAAGCTTTCGCATAATACCACTGGGCGATGATAACGCCCATATTTACGCTATC
>JAFGVG010000021.1 GCA_016938095.1 Bacteroidales bacterium | reverse complement strand
TATATGGCCGGAGAATTGTATACTGCCAGCTTAAGTGAGGGTATCTGGAGCCCATTGCAAAAGCTGGAAGGTATCAACACCGTATTCAACGAGACACATGCCTCCTTATCACCCGATGGCAAGTGGCTTTATTTCACCAGCGACCGAAAAGGCGGATATGGAGGGCTCGATATTTACCGATCGGCCTTGGATCAGCAGGGTAAATGGGGTAAACCGGTTAACCTGGGGCCGCTCATTAACAGTCCCTATAACGAAGAATCACCTTTTATTACGCCCGATGGCCGTAAATTATTCTTCAGCTCGCAGGGACACTACAACATGGGAGGATATGATATCTTTTTTTCACAACCGGACGAAGACGGACGATGGCTACCACCGATTAATGCAGGTTATCCACTGAATACAACCGATGACGATCTGTTTTTTGTCCCTATTGATACAGGCAACGTTGCTTACCAGGCAAGGTTTTCTGAAACAACGGCCACACAGGATATAATCAGAATTAAGGTCAGTGCCTATGGCAAGCCGGCAAGGTATACCCTTAACGGTAAAATCAACCTGGTTGCAGATTCCTTGTTCAATCCCTCGGATATTACCGTTACTTTTGTTGAAAGAAAGGCACAGGACACGCTTTCAGCTAAACCATTGAACAACGATGGAACATTTCGGCAAAAGTTACCCGGAGGGTCTTATTTATTGCATTTCACCGATGGCGTTAAATTATTGCTGGAGAAGCAATTCGATATTCCGGAGTATTTTCCGCATGACAACCTCGTATTTAACGACAGCATTGCCATAATTCCTCCTTTAATTACTGAACTGGACACTTTTTACGTGCGCGATATACGGTTCGCTTTTGATAAAAGTAATCTTACACCTGACCAACTGCAATACCTTGTTCAGGTGGTACAGATACTCCGCGACTATCCGGGGCTTACCATACAGGTGAACGGATATGCCGATGCATTGGGCAATGAGCAATACAATATGGGATTGTCGCATAAACGTGCCGCAGAGGTTGCTGATTATATTACAAATCGGGAAATTGGTGAAGAAAGGATTACGGTGAAAGCATTTGGAGAGGAGAATCCCGTTGCAAGTAACCGTTTGCCCGACGGAAGCGATAGTCCGGTTGGCAGAAGTTATAACCGGCGTGTTACCCTCATGATGTTCAATGTTCCCGAAAAGTTGGTCGTTATTGGTGTAAAGGATGTTCCAGGTGAATATCTGCAGCACTAGGCAGGGGGGGTACGTATACGTGCAATTGCAAATCGGTCGGTTATAATTAGCTATCCTGTTGTTAAATTATTAAATTTGCTATATACATAAACTTACCGCACATGAAAACAACGTTATTCATTGCTTTCCTTTCTTTGTCGGGACTGACCCTGTTTGCCCAGGAGAGGACACAGGCAGAACTTAAGGAATACTTTTATGATGCGGAGTTCTTCTTTGCCCAGGAAGAATACTTAGATGCGGTGTATGATTACCTCGAACTTTATAACAACGGTTTTAGCAATAATGGCAACATCAATTACCGGATCGGGATTTGTTATTTAAATATCCCCGGACAAAAGGAGAAATCAATTCCTTACCTGCTAGAGGCTTCAAAGCAGATATCAGATAAATATAAAGAAAGCACTATTAAACAAAAATCGGCTCCCAATGATGCCTATTTATTTTTAGGCAATGCCTACAGGGTTAACAACCAGTTAAACAAAGCCATTGAAGCCTATAACAAATACAAGGAAATTGCCAAAACAGCCGAAGAGCTGAAATATGCCGATCAGCAGATTGCAGCCTGTAACCTGGCCATCAGTCAAATGGGAAGTCCCAGGCAGGTTAAATTCACCAACCTGGGCGATTCAGTTAACGGCGTTTCATCAAATTATAAAGGGGTGGTCTCCGGTGATGGCAGTAAAATTATTTATATGAATGAACTGCCTTTTTATGATGCTGTTTATAGTTCAACTTACATGAATGGCGGATGGTCATCGCCTGTGAATATTACCCCTCAGATACAGTCGGATGGCGACCAGTATGTGACTGCTGTTTCCTACGACGGAAAAAAAATGTATCTCACCCGCGAGGACGCTTTTAACAGTGATATTTATACAAGCACATTCGAAAACGACCGTTGGACCAGATCAATACCGCTGGACGGAACGGAAATTAACACCAAGTTTTGGGAATCGCATGCATCGGTTTCACGCGATGGTAAAACCCTCTATTTTACCAGCAACCGGAAAGGCGGTGTGGGTGATATGGATATTTATGTTACCAAAATACTGCCCACAGGTGTGTGGGGTGATCCGGTCAATCTGGGGCCGATTGTCAATACACAGCTGAACGAAGACACGCCTTTTATTACAGAAAACGACAGTATCCTGTATTTCAGTTCGCAGGGCCACCAAAGTATGGGCGGATATGATATATTCGTAACACAGATGAATGCGTCCGGTGAATGGTCAAAGCCCGAGAATTTGGGGTATCCGGTTAACACAACCGACGACGACCTGTTTTATTATCCCTGGAACAACGGCAGGATTGGTTACCTCTCACGGCTGGAAGCCGACGGAAAAGGTAAGGAAGATCTTTATGCAGTGCAACCTGTTGGTGATTTACCGCTCAACGAGCTGATCGCTTCTGTTCTGCACCCGGAATCCACAGAGGTTCCACCTGCTATTTCCGAAGAGAAACCTACAACAATAGAAGAAAAGCCGGTTGAAAAAGCAGAACCTGAGGAAGAAAAAACACCGGTAGAGGAACCTGCACCAGAACCCAAGACCCCCACAACGTTTGAGCTTGATCCCGTTTACTTTGCATTTGACAATGCGCAACTAACCGACGCGGGTAAGACACAACTCGACAAACTCATCGGTCTGATGAATGATTTTCCGGTTATTCGTGTAAGGCTTGTTGGACATGCCGATGCAAAAGGCCCTGCAGAGTATAATTTGAAACTATCGGAAAAACGGGCTGCATCCGTGTTGCAGTATTTGACTTCGCGTGGCATTCAGACGAGCCGACTGGAGACCAGGGGACTGGGCGAGAAGAACTTCGCAGCCATCAATTCAAACCCCGATGGTACCGATAATCCCGAAGGCAGAAAACTTAACCGGAGGGTTGAATACGAAATCGTGGGTGAAAATGACAAGATATTGATCATTCGGGCAACACCGGTTCCTGAGCACCTGAAATTTAAAGAGTAAAAGTGTATGTGCAGGTTACTTCTCATAGGCTGGCTTTTTTCCCTGCCGGTTGGTTTATATGCACAGGCTGCGAATGGAAACAGCAGGGAGTTTTTTGACGAGGGCATCTATTTCTTTTCCCGCGAGGATTATGGCGAAGCGGCTTACTATTTCCGCCGGCTGTTGGAAAATCACCCCGATAACAGCCATTATAATTTTCTGCTGGGTGAAAGTTACCTGAATATACCCGGGAGTGAATCACTTGCTGTTCCTTTTCTCGAGAAGGCTACAAAATCGACTGTGGAGAAAAACAAATACAAGGGACGCGATTATAGCGAAGATGATGCTCCCCTGCATGCCTGGTTTTACCTGGGTAACGCTTACAGGATCAGTGGCAGGCTCGATGATGCCCTCCATGCTTACAGCACCTTTGTCAACTCGCCTTATTATTATGGTAATTACAACCTGACTGTGGTGGAAAACGAGATCAAATCGTGCGAAAGGGCAAAAATAATCATGGACAGCCCTATCGATGTGGTTTTTGAGAAGCTCGACAGTACAATGAATTCCACTTCCGCTGAGTTACATGTGGTGGTTTCAAAAGATGAGCAGTCGATGGTATTTATCCGGCGACTGAAGTTTTACGATGCTGTTTTGTGGACAACCAAAAACAACGGAGTGTGGGGTCAACCTGTCAACCTTAATCCCCTGGTTGGATCCGATGGTGAGTTTTACCCGGTATGCATTTCACAACAGGGCGACGAACTTTACCTGGTTAAAGCGGGAAATGTCAGCAAGGATATATTTGTTTCGTACTTTCGCAATGGCACCTGGACAAAAGCTGAAATGCTCAACAGGCATATCAATACCCTGGCTGACGAAACATCAGCCTGTTTGTCTGCCGACGGTCAGACCTTGTGGTTTACCAGTGCCCGTAAGGGTGGGGCAGGCGGACTCGATATTTATTTCGCACGCAGGGATAATAACGGCCAATGGGGAAAAGCACATAATGCTGGTAAAATAATCAATACCCCGTTTGACGAGGAAAGTCCTTATTTGTGTAATAAGGACGAACTATTGTTTTTCAGTTCCAGAGGGCATTATACAATGGGCGGTTACGATGTTTTTTTCGCATCACGCGATGGAAAAACATGGAAAACACCTGTGAATATAGGCTATCCGATTAGCAACACTGCTGATAATACAGGTTACGTTCCCGTACAGGCAGGCAAAGCTGGCTATATTGCTGTAACAAATGATAAAGACGGGACGGCTGAGGATATCTTTAGGGTAGTGCTAAAATCTCACATTCCTGCACCCTGATATGGCTGAATCTGTGATAATTTTACGGGCGCCCGAACCCGAAGATCTTGAATTGCTTTATTTGTGGGAGAACGATCCTGAAATATGGCAGGTAAGTAATACCATCACTCCTTTTTCGAAGTATATTCTCAGGCAATACATCGAGAATTCGCACCTCGACATTTACCAGACCCGCCAGTTGCGTTTAATGATCGATGTCCGCGAAAACAAGTCGACCCTGAAAACCATTGGTACCATTGACTTGTTCGATTTTGATCCTTATCATCATCGCGCCGGTGTTGGTGTGCTCATAGGCGATAAAACAAACCGTAACAAGGGCTATGCCACCACGGCGCTGAAGCAACTCATCGACTATTGCTTTGGCACCTTGCAACTTCACCAGCTCTACTGCAACATTACCGTGGGCAATGACGACAGTCTCAGACTCTTTGAAAAATGCGGCTTTGTCATTACCGGACGCAAAACCGACTGGATCAGGCAGGGCAGTACATACGCCGAAGAGCTCTTGCTACAGCTTATTAATAAGCGTTAATGAAATGTTAATTTGATACCTCTTGCTTTTTATGATTCTTTTTTTGTAAATTAGCTATAGGACAAGAAGATTGCTGTGTAAAAATTCTATACCACCAATCTATGCAAAAAGCCAAAAGATGGTTTCTTTTATGGGTTTTGTGTTATTTGACTATTCTGACTTTTGGCCAGCAGGAAGCTGCGCTTGAAGCTGTATTTGATGCAGGCGATATAAAAAAGCTCACAAAAGCAGAGGAATACAAAGGAAATGCCGACAAGTTAATTGAAGAAGCCGCACGGTTGAATATGGAGGAACTGACTGTCGGCTCCGATGCCACCTTAAACGAAAAATCCCGTCAACGTAAGGTTGAACAGCTTCAGAATCAGGCACTGCAAAAATACCTTGAAGCAGCTTCATGGCTCGAAAAATGCAACGAGATTAAATTTACCGTTTACCGTGATTATCTCAACCGGTTTTGGGATGAGCACGATGGCGAAGAAGAGGCTTACCTCAACGAAAAACTGATGGAGGAACAGGCCAGCGATCATTTCTTCCAGGCTTTAAATTACAGGCTCGAAGCCAAAAAAATGGATGCCGACTATGCAAGGGTTGAAAGGCTTAATGAGGCCAACGCGTTAGAAGAACAGGCACTTCGCAAGCAGGTGGATGCCTTGTTGGTGTATCATAAGTTAACGTCCGGTACAACTGTGACTGAAACCTCCGGGGAGGAAATGCCGGAACTTGCACCAGTTGAGGAACAGGTACCATCATATGAAGAACAGGCAGTTACCGATTATGCAGCCTATCAGGCTGACACCTCGGTTACCGTTACCGGAACAGAAAGCTCTCCGGTAAACTACGACCAGCAGCAGACTACTGAACCGGCGTACGTTCCTGAGATTTCAAGTCAGCAAGTGCCACAGGAGCATAAAACCATTCCTGAAAACGTAACCCTCGATCAGGAGGTTATCGATGCCTACAACCGATATATGGCGTCGGGTATGGTTACCGATACCACGCTTTCTACCGGCCATATCGCAGGACTGACCGGTTTTGAAACCGACCGGGTGTTGCAGCTCTGGTACGAATATCGCTATGGGCAACCATACCCCGGTGAAGCACCAGCATTGACTGATACCGTGAAATCAGCAGAGCCGGCCACGGAGGTTGCGGTTACTGACCAGCCTGATGCCGTTGAAATGACCGGTGGCGAACCTGTTATGTCAGATGAAGCGGAAGACGAACCTGTTATGCAAGAGGAGGCAGCAGACGAACCGGTAATTGGTATTGTCACCGACGAGAACAGGGGACAACTGGTGCCTGCGGATGAAAACGTAATATACAGGGTACAAATAGCCGCCAACCGGACTGAGTTAACGCAGCGTGCACTAAGCAAAATATACTACGGAAGCAAGAATGTGGAGATGATCAGCGAGGGAGGCTGGTACAAATACTCAGTGGGTGATTTCGACAGTTACGAGGAGGCTTCCCGTTTCCGCAAAGAGAGTGGCGTCAGCAATGCCTTTGTTGTTGCCTACCGCAAGGGTACACGACTGGTAGCTGCCGGGGCAGAAGAAGTGACTGAAACTCCGGCGGCAGTTGTTCCTGCCGGCGAAGCGCGTTTGCCCGAAGGCATAATCTTTAGGGTACAGGTGGCTGCAAGCAGGGTTCCATTGAGCATGGCACAATTCAGGCGGATATACGGAGGAAACCTTCCCGTTGAAATGATATCCGAAGAAGGCTGGTACAAATACCAACTGATGGGAACCCGGTTGTTTTCCGATACCCGGCAACTATTACAGTTGGTTAATGTCAGAGGGGCATTTGTGGTGGCTTATTCCGGTGGCAGCAAGGTTAACCTGGCCGAAGCCGTGCGGAATACCAAACCGGTTGAAGACAACGTGCGTAAGTTTGGTCGCAGGGGCTATGTGAACGAAATCGAGTTTCATGTTCAACTCGCGGCTTCACGTTCGGTAATGCCCCGGCACGAGCTGCAATTGTTGTATAATGGTGCCGAGCCGGTTTCGGTAATATATGAGGATGGCTGGTACAAGTACCATTTGAAAGCCGGGAATTCTCCCGAACTGGCACTGCAGCTCAGACAGTCATGTGGCATCTCAAATGCCTTTATAGTGGCTTATAAGCGTGGTCATAAACTCACTTATTACCAGGCAATTCAGGAATTGAAATAACCATAATAAACTTAAAAATAACCCGGCTATGAGAATCGGAAACAAAACACTAGCAAATCTGGGGACCAGCTT
>JAFGVG010000219.1 GCA_016938095.1 Bacteroidales bacterium | reverse complement strand
GATGAACGACGACCTGATTGAAGGGGATATAATTTACAGTGGCAATCCTGCACAATGGGAGAAGCTTATCAATTCATTCCGCCTGAAGGTGTTAATGACGCTTTCGAAGCATCAGGATGATGCATCATTGAACCTGGCAACAAGTTTTGCCCAGATTGTCGCAAACGAACCGCTGATGGAAAGCATCGAGGATAACGGACAGCTGGTGTTTGTCGACCAGCTGGGTAACCGCTATACCGAATACAACAGCAGCAGTTATGGGTCGGCCCGGTATATGGACTCCACATTCATCCAACGTTTACAGGAAAGGGAAGACCCAAGGCTTTTCATTTTCTGCGGACAGACCAGGGTAGCCAAAGAAGCCGGCCTCCCGCTGAACGATTTCACTGCTTATGAAGGTGGAAATCCAATTGCACCTTATAACGATGTAAACATCAAAGCTGCAGCCGGAAAAGTTTCCAAGGTCAACCTCCGGTACACCACCGATCCGACCTGTGAGCCGCATATGCTCATGGGTTACCACGAGTTGCAGCTTATCCTGGCCGAAGCAGCGGTACGCGGCTGGATAAACAGTGCCGATGCAGAAACCTATTATGAAAAAGGCATCGAAGCTTCCTTTAACTTTTACTACACCTATTCGAAAGATTATTCAATATATGTGAACGATGCCGCCCTGAACGACTACCTGGCCAACGAACTGGTGGATTTTTCGCAGGCTGCTAATGATGAAGAAAGAATTGAACGCATCATCATGCAGAAGTATTTCGCCTCGTTCCTGCAAGGTGGATGGAGTATGTATTGCGACCACCTGCGTACAGGTTATCCCGCATTTGCTCACCTGCCCGGCTTAACCCCACCCACCCGCTGGATGTATCCCAACTCGGAATACCAGCTGAATGCCGACCATGTATCCGCTGCCATCACCAGCCAGTTTGGCGCCGGAAACGATAATATCCGCGAGTTAACCTGGTGGCTCGAAGAATAATGAAGAGTTTAGCTGCCCTTTGTATTGCCAACGATGATTAACCCTTAGTGCAGTTAACTTGTCATCGCTAACCTGCTTGCCGGCAATCAGGCAATGGTGTAAATGACAAAAAAACCCCGGTCACATGACCGGGGTTGATTTTTTTTTATGGTTGCAACGTTACATCAATCAAGTAAAACCCTGTTTCAAACAAACCTCCGAAATCCGGCTCAGACTCTGCCTTTTGCCGTCAAGCTAATAATGCATATTATTGATATTCCTTTTTTATATGCATATGGCAACATCAATATTATAGCTGATAACGCTGAACAGAGCGCTATCCCCCTTTGGAGGGGGTGTAGGGGGAGGACTTACATGAATTCATACTTTTTATTTATATCAAAATAAAACAATTGATAACGCGCTATGATCCTCCCCCAGCCCCCTCCAAAGGGGGATAGCGCATTTTCAAAACTTAGCTCAGATTAATAAAGCGAGTGCCTTGTTCTATAGAAAAATGTCTTAGCTTGAAGGCAATATGCGCAGCCTAAGCCGAACTTGGGACCTGGAATCAACAAGTGTAAGGTTTTTTTGCAGGAGGAAAACTAGGATTAGAGTCAGCGACAGTCAAATCCCAACTCTCAGTATCCCCTGCTCACACATCAAGTATCAAGCATCCTGTATCGAGTATCCATTCGTTCCCCCTTACTCCCTGCTCACCCCGGACTCGTGTGCCAGTGTGAACAAAAATTCCAGCCCTCCGCCCGGGCGGTTTTTAACCGAAATATCTCCCCTGTGAAACTGAATGGCATTTTTTACAATGGCCAGGCCCAGGCCGGTTCCACCTTTCTTGCGGTCACGTCCCTTTTCTACCCGATAAAAGCGCTCGAAAATACGCATCAGGTCTTCGTCGGGAACGCCTACGCCGGTATCGAAATACGAGAAATAATGAAAGTCCTCATCACTCATATAGTGTTCGAGCTGCGCCGATATACCGGTACCCGCATAAGCAATGGTATTGTCAAACAAATTGCGGAACACCGAATACAACAAACCTGCATTCCCGCTGATGGTAAGGTCCGACCGCATAACTATCCGCAGGTCGACGGTACACGCTGCAAGTTGGGGTTGAATTTCCCCGGCAATGTCGTTCACCAGTTCACTGAGGTTAACCGGCTCAATCTTGTATAGGTTTGCCGCTTCCTCCATTTTGGTCAGCAACGAAATGTCGTTGATCAGATCGGCCAGCCGGACCGATTGCGAATAAGCCCTCCGCAGGTAGTCCGTGGTTCTTGCTTCATCGGTATTGCCCTCGAGAATGGTTTCGAGAAAGCCCTTGATAGAGCTAACCGGCGTTTTCAGTTCGTGGGCGATATTTTCGGTTAGCTGTTGTTTCAGCAGCTTTCTTTTCGTAGGCTTGGTAACATCGTTTACCGAAACCTCAAAACTTTTGTCCTGGAATACAATACATTTGGCGGAGAAAAAGCGCCCGTTTTTCACCAGGGTAATCTCATAGGTAGGCAACACTTCGGGCAGTTGTTCATGGTGGTCGCCCTCGAGGTATTTGTTTACAAAGCTGAAGATCGGTGCAAAATCGCCGATTCTGAAAAACTCGTCTGCCGTAAATACGCGTGTGTCGCTGATGTGATTGATAAACCTGATGAAGTGCGTATTGCTGGTGATCACCTGCTTTTCTTTCGAAAAAATGGCAATGCCTTCATCGAGCAGGTTCAGATGCCTGATCAGCTTGGTTTTCTCCGACAAAAGCTCTTCTTTGGTACGGTTCAGGTTCCGGTATATTTCAATGATCTCCTGTCCGATATTGCCCAGTTCCGTTTCGGGAAAAACCAATTTATCGTCGAAGGGCTTATTACCCGAAGCCTTCATGGTGAATTCGCGCAGCGTACTCACTGACTGTCCGAACTTGTCGGCAACGAGTATCACGGTAAAAGCAGCCACCAGAATGATCAGGATGATGAACATGATGAATATCCGGTCGGGTTGTATGAATTCACGCGCACCGGTGTCGTACCGCGATGAAATTCTGACAAAGTACCCTGTATAGCTTATGGCATAGTAATAATACTTGATGCTGGTTGTTCCTGACACACGCAAACTGGTTCCAAATTCCTCCCGGAGCGATTCCTGAATTTCAGGCCGGTGAAAATGGTTTTCCATGGTCTCGCTGTTTTCAACCTCAGAATCGTATAGAACAACCCCTTCTTTGTCAATGAGGGTGATGCGTATGGTTTCGTCCGATATCATTTGTTTCAGGCTGTCCATCAACGCTATCCGGCCTGTTTGCAACACCTGCTGTTGCTCAATAAAACGTTGCGTGATGGTAACGTAATTCCGGAGCTTTTCGTTCAGCACGTTTATGCGAAAACGTCTTTCGTGAAAAAACTCCGAAACCATCAGTACAACGGCAATTAACAAAAAAAAGGAAACGGCAAAAACAATCCATTTCCGGGTGTAAGCCGAAATAGTCCTCATAGCCAGGTATTATTCAATCTCAAAACAATAACCGTAACCTTTCCGGGTTACCAGGTACTTTCCGTACTTCCCAAGCTTTTTGCGGATGCGGGTAATGTGCACATCCACAGTACGATCCGTGACATTCACATCGCGCCAGATGCTGTCGAGAAACTGCTCACGTCCGAAGATACGGCCGGGATTCTTCATCAGCAATTGCAGGATTTGGAATTCAATAGGGGTAAGATCTTCCTTGACACTATCCACGGTCAGCCGTTTCTTATCGAGGTTGAGTTCAATCCCGGCAATGCTTACCGAGGTGGGTTCTCCCGGTTGATCAACAGCAACAGCCGACCTGCGCACCACTGCCTTGATGCGGGCTACCACTTCCTTGATCGAAAAAGGTTTGGTGATGAAATCGTCAGCCCCCACTGAAAAGCCGGTCAACTTGTCGTTCTCCGTATTTTTGGCGGTAATAAAAAAGATGGGTGCATCGAGCTTACGACGTTTTCGTATTTCATCGGCCAGCCGGTAACCCGACATGCCTTTCATCATCACATCAAGCAAAAACAGCTGGTATTTATCCAAACGGGTTTGCATGGCCTCCTCCGCCGAGTTGACCGTGTCCACCTGGAAGCCTTCGGACTCGAGGTTGAATTTAAGGATCTCACAAAGGTCTTCCTCATCATCCACTACCAGAATATGTATGTTGTTACGGATCATCGTGATAAAGATTATATTAGTAAGGTATAAAATTACGCCGGTATTGTTACAGTAATGTTACATTTTTGTGATAATATGATTACGTATAAATCAACGCATTAAAAAAAACAGGCCAAATAAATGTAACCTTTTCTTAACGGTTTTGCAACCTTTCTGTAATCTTAGTCTGCCATTTTTGCAACGATTTTGTTATGATGGGGGCGGTCGTTGGAAACGAGCACAGCCGCCCTGAAGGAATTCAAACTATAACATTGTGAAACAATATTATCCTTTTAAAAATATTCCTTACATTTACTTATATAACGCGGCTCATCCATGGAAAATTTTTATCTGATCATTGTTATTATCCTTTTCGTGCTGGCCATTTCCGACCTTGTGGTAGGGGTGAGCAACGATGCGGTGAATTTTCTTAATTCGGCCATTGGCTCCAAATCGGCTCCGTTCAGGATCATCATGATCATTGCAGCCCTGGGGGTGCTTTTTGGTGCAACTTTTTCAAACGGCATGATGGAAGTGGCCCGCAACGGTATCATGAACCCCACTGCCTTCACTTTTGAGAATATCCTCATTATTTTCCTGGCGGTGATGATCACCGATGTGCTGTTGCTCGACCTTTTCAATACTTACGGCCTTCCCACTTCCACCACGGTTTCGGTGGTGTTCGAACTACTGGGAGCATCGGTGGGTATGGCGGTGATTTTAATCAGTAATTCACCCGAAGGACTTTCGACATTGGGTAATTATATCAACTCGGGTAAAACCCTGGCCATCATAACCGGTATCCTGCTTTCAGTAGCCATTTCCTTTATCGTGGGCGTCATTATCCAGTATATTGCACGTGTTATTTTCAGCTTCAATTACAAAAAGTCCGTAAAGTATTTTGGGTCTTTATGGGGTGG
>JAFGVG010000218.1 GCA_016938095.1 Bacteroidales bacterium | reverse complement strand
TGAAATTCTGCGCAACTTTATCCATGACCCCGATAAACTTGCTTTTTATATCATCAAAGATATCACCAAATACGTGAATGCTATTCAAGGTGGCTTTTACCTGCTCAATGATGATGATCCGCATAACCGGTTTTTTGATCTTAAAGCCTTCTTTGCTTTTGACCGTCGAAAGTTTGCCGACCAGCAAATCAAATGGGGTGATGGCCTCGTTGGCACCTGTGCCCTGGAACAAAAGTCGGTTCACCTGAAAAGCATTCCCGAAGGTTATATTACGGTGACTTCAGGACTGGGTGAAGCCAATCCCGACAACCTCATTGTTGTTCCCATGATGTATGAAGGGCAGGTATACGGCGTTCTTGAACTGGCTTCATTTCATGCCTTTGATGAACACCAGACAAACTTGCTCGAAAAAACTGCTGAAAGTGTTGCTGCTACCTTGTCGGCCATAAAAACCAATCAGCGAACCGCCTTTCTGCTCGAAGAATCAAAGGCTCAAACACAGACGCTAACTTCCCACGAAGAGGAGATGCGCCAAAACATGGAAGAATTACAGGCCACACAGGAAGAAGCCATGCGGCAATCGAAACAGCTTGAGATACTTGAAAATACCCTCGACAAACAAATTATTATGGCCGAATTTGATAACCGTGGACTACTGCTAACTGCCAATGGCATGTTCCGCGATAAATTCGAGTTCGGTAGTGACCTAAGACTGCAGGGTAAACCTTTTCAGGAAATGCTGGATGCTGATGAACGTGAAAAGTTTGAGCAGGAATGGAATTTACTGATCAAAGAAGGGAAACCCATCAAAGGAACTTTCAAACATATTACCCGCACGGGTAAGGATCTTTGGGCAATGGTAACTGTAAACGCCTTAAAAGATGATGACCGGGGAATTGAACGGATCATGTACACCGCAATGGATGCCACTACGGAAAAAGCTCTCCTTCACAAGCACGAGGCAATCGTTGAATCAGTCGACCACTCGGGTATACGAATAGAATTGGATGTCAATGGCAACCTGCTCGATTGCAACAAAAACTTTACCGACCTCTTTAAGTTGTCACAAAAAGATGTTAAGTCGCTTGTGGTTTTCGATATCATTCACCCCACTGAAACAGAGTCTTTCAACAAAAGATGGGAAAGCGCCATTGGCGGACAGCCATTTGCCGGCATTATCAGGGCAAAAAAAGCCAGTGGTGAAGACATTTGGCTTAACGGAACGATAAATGCACTTTTCAATGCCGAACACGAAGTTGAACGAATTGTTTTTGCCGGAACAGACGTAACCAATGAAAAACAACTCGAGGAAAACCTTAAAACAGCCCAGGAAACCCTTAAAAAACAGGAGAAAATTATTAAGGATGCTGAGAAAGAACTGACCAATAAAATAAGGGAAACCAAGGCAGAACTGATCAGCCAGTTTAAGGAAACCGAAAGAATTAAAAGCCTTACGGAAAAAATGCTCGAAGACCTTGCTGATGCTGTGGTAACCACCAGCCACGACAATCGTATTGTTTTCTTTAACCAGGCGGCCGAGGATTTGTTTCAGGTAAAGAAAGGTGATGTTCTTGAGAGTGATATCAATATATTGTTTCCCGAAAGCGTGACAGAAAAGGACGATTTGCTGTCCAGTTTTACACATCCGGGCGATCATAAACTCACAGGAAAAAGGAAAAAATGTTCCATAATTGACAAAAAAGGTAAAGAAAAACAGGTGTACGTGCTGCTTTCGAAATCAAAGGCCGAAGGTGAAAACGCATACACCGCTTTCATTCAGCTGATATAACTTTAGTAAGTGTTTATAGCTAAATCTTTTAAAAAATGCTGGGCAACAAAAAAAAGGAAATAGCTGAACTCAAACAGAAAATTACCACGCTGGAAACCGAAAATGCCCGTCTGACGAACATCATCCATAAAACCGGTATTGAGGATGATCCGCAGAACAGCATTGTTCTCCTTTCCAAGGCGTTGGAATTGAACGGAATAGGTTTATGGGCTAAGTATGCCTCCCGGGATAATATCTGGATATCATCCATAGCCGGGGATGTAATGGGTTTCAAGGAATCGACTGCCCTTACCCTGGAGCATATTAAGCTATCCATAATTCCGGAAGACAGGCCCGAATTTGAGAAAGCCCTGAACGACGTCTCACAGGGTTTCAGAATCGGAGAACTCGAACTTAAAATTGCCCGATATGAAAACGAAAGCCGGGAATTCCGCAATATTGTCATGCATATCACCCAGTTTTCCGGAACACTGGAAAACACAGAAGGCAACATACTCCTGGGTACCATACGCGATTCCACAAAAATCGAAAAAACCCGGCGTGATCTGATCAGGGCAAAGGAAAGAGCAGAAGAATCCGAGCGCCTTAAAAACACCCTGATGACCAATATCTCGCATGATATACGAACCCCTATGAATTCAATCATCGGTTTCAGTGAGCTTTTGAATATTGGTAACCTGGCCTATGATAAACGGCTCGAATATGTCAAAACCATTAAAAACCAAGGGTTATTGCTGTTGAAAATGATTGATGATATTGTTGAACTCACCCAAATGGAAACGGGTAAGGTTACCATACGTAAATCTCCCTGCAATATCGACTTTCTCCTCAATGAAATCCTGACCATATTCAACCAGTACAAGGTTTCCCAAAACAAGGAACATATTGATATAAAAATAAATTATCCCGAAAAACGGGGAATGGTTATTTATACCGATCCGGGAAGACTGCAGCAACTCATATCGAGCCTGATTACCAATTCCATCAGATTCACCGAAAAGGGATCTGTTGAAATCGGATACAAACCCATTACCGAGCAAAGAATTGAATTTTTTGTCAGGGACACCGGGGCAGGATTGTCACGCGAGCTGCAAAAGCGAATTTTTAACAAGGTTTCAGAAGATGAACCGGGCCCGGGCAGATCAGAAAGCACGGGTCTGGGTCTTTCCATTGCGCGAAACCTCATCCGGTTGATGGGCGGCAAAATATGGGTTGAATCAGAATTGGGGCAAGGTTCTACCTTTTATTTTACAATACCTTACGAAGAAGTGCCGGAAACTTATCACGAAATGGCACCTGACGAAGAATTTGTTATACCTTCCTATACCTGGAAAGACAAAGTCATTTTGATTGTTGAGGATGATGACATCAACTTTAAATTTCTCGAAGCAGTGCTTCATGATACATCATCCCAGGTACTTCATGCCATAAACGGATTTCAGGCGGTTGAACTTTGCAGGTCGATAAATAAAATCGACCTGGTACTTATGGATATTAAGATGCCTGAAATGGATGGCTTTGAAGCTACCCGACAAATACGATCGTTTAACCGTAAAGTCCCTATTATTGCGCAAACCGCCTTTGTAATGGAACATGAACTTAAAAAATGTCATGAAGCAGGTTGTAATGACCAGTTAACAAAACCTATTGATATCAAGGAATTCTTTGAAAAAGTGGACCGGTATCTAAAACACGATTAAAATAGAAAATTCTATTCCATTTAATTGCAATCCCAAAATTGTATTTATATGAATACAATCGAAAAACCAGCAACCCCTAACACCCCTGAAGTGAAATTCATTGAGGGTAAGAAATTAGTTTTAAAAGGCAGGTCAATACCGCAGGACGCCAAATCCTTTTATCAGCCGCTGATTGATTGGGCCGCTAAGCTCAATATCCGTCACCTTGCTGTAGATATTAACCTTGAGTTTATGAACAGCACTTCGGCTAAAAAACTCCTTAATATGCTAAAGAAATTCGATTCAAACAACAGAATTGAAACTGTAAGCATTACCTGGTATTACGAGGAGGGAGACGAAGAGTGTCTGATAAGCGGACAAATATTTGAAAAGCTGTTGAAAAAGCCAGTTTTCAACTTCCAGGAATACAAAGAATAGATACCCTTTCAGGCTAATACTTTTTGTTTTACGATTCAGGCAGCAATGTGAACGAAATCCTGATGTTTACCATTGTAAGAGGTTAAATAGCGAAATCTCTACATAAAACTCTCAGTTTGTTGCTTGATAAAAAGCTTATATTTCCTTATATTTGGTTCAATCAGGCATTTATTATTAACCTAAAATCCAAACCATGAAAGTGAAAAGTTTACTACCGCTTATGTTATTGGCCTTAATGGTTGCTTTTGTAAGTTGTAAAAAAGGACCCGACAAACTTATCGAAAAAACATGGAAGGTAACCAACGTGGTATCTAAAGGAACATACAACGACAGTATTTTCCAGGCAATTAAAGCAGATCTGATGAAGGTGGACATGACTTTCAAAGACAGCAAATACACCATGAATTCCGAAGGGAGTATTATTGAATCGGGCACCTACAAGCTCGAGAATGGAAAACTTGTGGTAACTACTGAAAAAGGGATGAACATGGACGCTATTGTTACCAAGGAAAGTCTGACGCTCGATACGCCGGATTTTTTGACCACGCTTCAACCCAAGTAAAT
>JAFGVG010000217.1 GCA_016938095.1 Bacteroidales bacterium | reverse complement strand
CTCAGTACCAGTGTGGGGGATCATCCTCTCAGACCCCCTAGCCATCGCAGCCTTGGTGAGCCGTTACCTCACCAACAAGCTAATGGCGCATATGCCCATCTTTAACCGCCGGAGCTTTAATCATAAAAAGATGCCTTCTCATGATGTTATGGGGTATTAATCCGAATTTCTCCGGGCTATGCCCCAGTTAAAGGAAGGTTGCATATGCATTACTCACCCGTGCGCCGGTCGTCAGCGATATTGCTACCCTGCTACCCCTCGACTTGCATGTGTTAGGCCTGCCGCTAGCGTTCATCCTGAGCCAGGATCAAACTCTTCTTTGTAATTAAAAAGTTAAATGTCGCTCAAGATTCACTCTTCACCTCGTTTTAAATTTAAGGTTTTCTTTCCTTACCTTCTTTGTCTTTTCAATCTTTTCAAAGAACCAATTTATAAATGGGACGACAAAATTACTAAACTTAATTCATTCCGCCATCACTTTTTTCAAATTTATTTTCTTTCGATCCCCGGAATCGTTATCCCGGTTTTTTAAAGAGGTTGCAAAGTTAGAACTTTATTTTTAATCTGCAAAAACTTTTTTGAATTTTTTTTGCCTCGTTCCATTTTGTCAACTTTTGTGAAAGAACTTGCTCTGTTTTTTAAAGAGGTTGCAAAGGTAATGTTTAATTTTTATTCTGCAAGATTTTCTTAATCTTTTTTTCATTTTTTCTTTGCCAACATTTAAAGAACCAAAAGCGGGTGCAAATGTAAAAGATTTCGTTTCATTCATGCAAATATTCCTGAACTTTTTTTTGATTATTTTACGCCATCCCCGCACCTGGCTGAATATTAACACCAAGACTCTCCTGGGCTGTTTCGTTTTCCAAAATATTCACCTATCTTCGTACCATACTAATTGCCACCACTGTGAATAAAGTCCTTGTTATAATCCCTACCTATAACGAAAAGGAAAACATCGGGAAGATGATCCAAACCATTTTCGCCCTTCCGGTCGAATATCACATGCTCATTGTCGACGATGGTTCACCCGATGGTACCGCTTCCATTGTTAAGGAAATGCAGTCAGCCTACCCCGGTAAACTCTTTATCATCGAAAGAAGCGGAAAGCAAGGACTCGGAACAGCCTATATTGCCGGATTTAAATGGGCGCTGGAAAACCAGTACGACTTTGCCTTTGAAATGGACGCCGATTTTTCGCATAACCCCAATGACCTGCTCCTGCTGCACAACGCCTGCCTTAATGGCGCCGACCTGGCCATCGGCTCACGCTATAAATCGGGTGTAAATGTGGTCAACTGGCCCATGGGCCGTGTACTCATGTCGTACTTCGCATCCATATATGTGCGTATCGTTACCGGAA
This sequence comes from Bacteroidales bacterium, assembly GCA_016938095.1. Taxonomy (GTDB): domain Bacteria; phylum Bacteroidota; class Bacteroidia; order Bacteroidales; family UBA10428; genus UBA5072. The sequence goes on along the minus strand of JAFGVG010000217.1, from coordinate 11,001 downwards.
TGAAAATCTACGACACTACCTCGGGCTTTAAATGCTATAAACGAATTGTACTCGAAACCATCAATTTCGACAAAATCCGTTTTAAGGGATATGCTTTCCAGATCGAAATGAAATTCACCACCTGGAAATACGGTTTTCACGTCGAGGAAATTCCCATTGTATTTACCGACCGCCGCGAAGGCACCTCCAAAATGTCCGGCGGTATATTCAACGAAGCACTATGGGGAGTGCTGCGAATTAAGCTCAACAGCTTCTTCCGTTCCTATAAAAGATAATAAACATCCTCATGAGCACCATACTCATAAAAAATGCAACCATCTTCAACGAAGGATGCCAGCTTACCGGCCATGTTTTTATCCGTGATCAGTTCATCGAAAACATTACCGAACCGGGCCAACCCCTGGCTGAAAAAGCCGATACTGTTATTGACGCCAAAGGAAAGTACCTGCTCCCGGGGGTGATAGACGACCAGGTTCATTTCCGCGAACCAGGACTCACCCATAAGGCAGATATCGCCAGCGAATCAAGGGCCGCCATTGCCGGCGGGGTTACATCGTTCATGGAAATGCCCAATACCATCCCCCAAACAACCACACAGGATTTGCTCGAAGCCAAATATCAGAAAGCCGCCGGAGTATCCCTGGCCAATTACTCCTTTTATATGGGGGCTACCAATAACAATGTGGAAGAATTGTTAAAAACCAATCCCGCCCTTGTATGCGGTATTAAAATATTTATGGGATCCTCCACCGGTAACATGCTGGTCGATAATCCCGAATCACTCCGGGCCATTTTTTCGCAAACACCCATGCTCATTGCTGTTCATTGCGAAGACGAAAGCATCGTCCGGAAAAATTCCGAAGCCGCACGCGCACGCTTTGGCGAGGATGTACCTGTTTACCTTCATCCTGTCATACGCGACGAAGAAGCCTGCTACAAATCATCGCATCTGGCTGTCGAACTGGCCACAAAATATGGCAGTCGCCTGCACATCCTTCACCTTTCCACCGCCCGTGAGCTCGAATTACTTACTTCGGGGATCCCTGCTGCCGAAAAACAAATAACCGCCGAAGTTTGTGTGCATCACCTGCTTTTCGATAACCGCGAATACTTTACCAGGGGAAATCTTGTAAAATGGAATCCGGCTATAAAAACAGCTCACGACAGAGAGGCGCTTATGCAGGGATTGATATCCGGCAAAATTGACGTGGTGGCAACTGACCATGCCCCACATACTTTGGAAGAAAAGCAAAACACTTACTTCAAAGCCCCTTCGGGAGGACCGCTGGTACAACATTCGCTGATAGCCATGCTTGAATTCTGCCGCAAAGGTATTCTCACTCCCGGACAAGTGGTCGATAAAATGTGCCACGCCCCGGCTATGCTTTTCAAAATAAACAGGCGGGGATTCATCCGTAAAGGCTATTACGCCGACCTGGTGATTGTCGATCCCAACAGCCCGTGGACAGTCGGCAGACAGAACTTATTGTATAAATGCGGCTGGTCGCCCCTTGAAGGAATGACTTTTTCGTCGCGTGTTACCCATACCTTCGTCAACGGAAAACTGGTTTACGATAACGGCAACTTTGTTTCACCGCAAACCGGTATGCGGCTCGTTTTCGACCGGTAGTAAAAGCAATGACCTGCTTCAGGCCAACCCTGCTGCATGTAAAAATGCTTTACCTACCAAACCCGACAATGGATTATCAGGGTACATCCTTTCGGGGTGCCATTGAACCGCTACACAAAAAGGGTGATCTACACCCTTCCCTGCTTCGATTGCTTCTACAATGCCATCTTCGGTATAAGCCGAAACCATAAAACCAGGAGCCAAAATATCAACCGCCTGATGGTGCGCACTGTTGGTCATTCCCCCGGCTAAACCAGTCATGCGTGCCAAATGCGTCCCGGCTTTCACTTCAATAAAATGATCAACATCCTGTTTGCCGGCATGCGCCATACTGTTGCAAACCAATGGGATATCAACAATAAGTGTTCCTCCCATCACAACATTCAGCACTTGTAGCCCCCGGCAAATTCCCAATACCGGGATTTTTTTGCGGCAGGCTTGTTCAACAAGCATTTTTTCCAGATTATCACGGTGTTCGTCTATATCCCGGCAATAACCAATGTCGCCAGCCCGTCCATACATTGCAGGATGTATGTCACTTCCTCCCGATAACAGTATTCCCGATATGCCGGGCAACAAGTTCTTTACCGCTGACAATGGTTCGGCATATAAATCTTTTATTACAAGGTCCGGGGCCAGCTTTCTTAACCAGGCTTCGTAATTGGGGGCCAGTTTTGATACACCAATAATGCAGCTTTCTTTCATGTATAAGTCAGGGTTTGAATATTGCAGGTATAACCATGCCGGTTTTAACGGTACCGGTATCTCTATCGAGTTCCGAACCTTTTACACTGTGCGGAATGGTAAATATAACCAGCATAACCAATGCAGCCAGCACAGTGAGCAATCGCCGGTTCCTATAGAGGTTGCCTATAACAGCAAGCAGCCAGAAAATAAAAGCAATCAGTGTTTTATTGTCGGTAAGGTCAAAGCCTATTGGAAAGCCAGTCCAGTATTGTCCGAACGCATGGTGCTGAACCATCGGACCAAAAATCAATCCCCCGATAAGTAAAAATGCGGTGGTGAGTATGCCAAATAACCTATATTGCTTCATATTGAAAATCACCAGAAACAGGGTCAGGTTCGACAACAGCATGGCAAAAAACATCAGGGCTGCATGCGGAATAATGACACCCGCCGGAACATCGCCCCTGAATCGTATCACCACCGGCTCTGCTGCGGGTAAACGGATTAATTTTCCTTGCTGACGGAATTGAAAGTAATATTCGAGCTTACCGGCAGGCGGCTGATGCGGAAGTATCGCTTTTAGCGTATCGCCGGAGCGTTTCATGGAAACCTCAACCCAGGGATCACTTGAAGGGTAAAGCCTGTATAACAAGCCTGTTGTAACTGTGGAATCGGGCAAAAGCAGGTTTAGCGGGCAGTCCGTAGCACCACCATGACTGCGGGGGAGCCTGAAGGAATACTCCTGTGCCTCGTTCAGCCACAGGGTAACCCGCATGGGCTTTGTGGGGCCATTGAGACTTTGGTAAACCATGGCCGCGCCTGTAACCAGTATTGCCAACAACCAAACCACCAACCATTTTAAAAATCTGTTCTGTTGCATGCTATTGTAATTGAATGATGAAAACTTCCTTTTTGCCATCGCGCAAAACCTCCACGCTGATGCGCTGATTGGCAGTAAGCTTTGATAACCGGTACATATAATCATATATGTTTTTTACAGCCAACCCGTCAATGGCGGTAATAATATCGCCATTCCTGATTCCGCCTCTTTCAGCAGCCTTTCCTTTCGACACCAGGTCCACCCTTACACCCTCAACATCAGTGGCACTGAAATCGGGCATAAATCCGAGTGAAACCTTAAAGCGATGGCTACGCGTAGATCCCTCTTTAGGCCCTGCCTCCCGGTAACTGAGTTTTTCCGGCATATTGGCAATTTCAGCTGCCAAACGGAAAACGAAATCTGTTACGGTGTGCATTCCCTCGTAATTGATACGCCCGGCATCATCAAACGGTGTATGATAATCGGTGTGTGCCCCGGTTGTTACAAAGAAAACAGGTATGTCTTTCGCGTAAAACGAGGCATGATCCGACGGTCCTCCGCCATCCGGGCTCACCCTTAGCTTAATACCTGAGGGCCGGTTAGCCAGGGCAACCAGCGAGTCAGCCTCAACCGAAGTTCCTGTACCTCCTATCTGCAAACCGCGCACCGTATCAAGCCTTCCCACCATGTCGAGGTTGATCATGGCTGTTATTTGCGATAAGCCAATGACCGGATTCTTTACGAAATGCTTCGACCCCAGCAGTCCCATCTCCTCTCCGCCAAAAGCAATCAGTATAACCGATCGTTTTACATGCCCCGATTGCCGGAGCCTTGTTCCTAGCTCAAGCATAGCTGCCACCCCCGAAGCATTGTCGTCAGCACCATTATGCACTGCTATAGTGTCGGGCCTCCGTGATGAGCTTCCTGCGCCACCCATGCCCAGATGGTCGTAATGCGCACCAATAACCAGGTATTCACTTTGTAACGCCGGGTCAGATCCCTCCATAATGGCGTACCAGTTGCGGGTTTTGCCGGTTACTTTTTCAATATGTGTGCGGGCTGTAACCATGGCCCGGGTATCAAATTTCTTCGACTGCCGTGATGCCTGCATAGCCGATTCCGCATCTGCCAGCGTAAACCCGGTACCTTTCAGCAGGGTGTCGGCCAGCGTCCTGGTAATGTGCAATGCCGGTATGTCAACAGATGCGCTGTAAGCCTTAACCTCAACGAGCTTATCATCCGCGCCGGCAGCATACCCCGAAACCAGAATAATGCCAGCTGCTCCCTTATCGGATGCCAGCATGGCCTTATCGCGGTCATCGGATCCCATGGCAAAGTACTGTTCGTACTCCGGAATTGTTGGACTTTCACGTAAAACCATTACCCACTTTCCTTTAACATCGAGCCCTTCATAGTCATTCCATACAAACGAATCGGCTTTTACACTCATCCCATAACCTCCAAACACAACGCCGGCAGCAATCAGCGTGTCTTTCGAGAAAGAAAACGGTGTAAAATGCCGGTTGTCAGCAGATTTTCCGTTAATCATTAAATTGTTGCCGGTACCACGCTTTACCCCCTTCAAAAACGAAAACTCCTGTTGCATGGGCACCATTCCCATTTGCGTGAACTGCTCAGCCAAATAATCTCCGGATAATGAATCACCACGTGTGCCGGGAAATCTGCCCTGCAAATCGTCTGAGGCAAGGTATGCCAGGTGATGACTCATGCCGGAGGTATTCCCTTGTTGCGTCCGTCTGACAGCTCCGCACGAGAATGCAAGAAACAATACGGGAATGAATATAAACAAATGAGATTTCTTCATGAATCATTACTTTTGTGTGATCAACAAAGATAAAAACATGTTGTTTCAGACCCATGTAAAATATCCAACAATTGAAAAAACATTCGTAACCATTTTTAAATCTTATGCTGAATGAAAAACATGCTGTTCATTCCCGCCATAGTGCTGCTGCTTATAGGCGGATGCCGTAAAACAGATACCGGAACAATGGGCTCGGCAGTGGTAAAAGCCGACTCATCATCGGGTATTCTTGTGGCAGATACGATTATCAGTGATGTGGATATTGTTAATATCGATCCGGGCGACGCCTGGAATCAATATCGTTTGAAAGGGCTAAACCATAAGGCCCTTATCGATAATATCATGTCTATGATCCAAAGCGGACAGGCCGTTGCCTACAACTTCGAAACCCAGGAAAAGCTAACACCCGGGCAGATTGAAAAGATGGAGAAGAGCGGAGTCTTTAACCGCGACGAGATTAGTATGATACAATTCAGAGAAGCCTGGTATATACAGCCCGAAACGGGGTTGATGACAAAAAAGGTTTACTCGATGGTGCTGGGCAGACTTAAATATGGCGACCAGGGCGAAGTGTTCGGTCACGAGGCTGTTTTCAGGGTCGATCTGTAAAAGGAAAGGACATGCCATTCGCCAGGCAGAAAAATCTAAAAAAAGTATTATTTTTGCGCGCTATTTGCAAAAATATACAGTTTAACCATCATAATTCCATCAGATGCTAACGGTAGAAAAAATCGGCGGAACTTCCATGTCGAAATTCCAGGATGTGATGAACAACATCATTATGAAACCCTGTCCGGATTGCAATTACTATAACCGTGTTTTTGTGGTTTCGGCTTATAACAATGTAACCAACTGGTTGCTCGAGCATAAAAAAACCAAAGAGCCCGGTATATACCAGCAATTTGTGGATCATACCGATTATAACAAGGCCATGATGGAACTATTGGAGAAGCTGATAGCCATAAACCGCACCTTTGAGAGCATTGGTCTCAGTCAGCAGAAGGCCGATGAATTTATAACCACCCGTGTTCTTCAGGCAAAGGACTACCTGAATAACCTGGCTCATGTGCTTGCCACAGGGTACGTCGACCGGCAGAATATCCTGCTTGCAGCCCGCGAGATTCTCTCCTCGATAGGCGAAGCGCACTCAGCTTTCAATTCGGTTAACATACTCGAAAACAACTGCATTAATGCCACCCTGATAGATCTATGCGGGTTTAACGACTCAGAATACCTTACCATCGACGAACGTATTCACAAAGCTTTCAATAACATTGACTTTACTTCCACCATTCCCATTGTTACCGGATACACCAAAGGTACCGAAGGCATTATGCGTGAATTCGACAGAGGCTACAGCGAAGTTACTTTCAGCAAGGTTGCTGTTGAAGTGAAAGCCGATGAAGCGGTTATCCACAAGGAATTTCACCTTTCCTCAGCCGATCCCAATATAGTGGGTGTTGACAAGTCCATCCCGGTTGGATTCACCAACTTCAATGTGGCGGACCAATTGGCCGATGTTGGCATGGAAGCCATTCACCCCAAAGCTTCAAAGCCCCTGGAAATGGCGGGCATCAATATCCGTATCAAGAACACCTTCGAGCCGGATCATCCGGGAACCCTCATTTCAAAAGATTATGTGGGTGAGAAATCGCGGGTTGAAATCATTTCAGGATCAGACAAGTTAATGGCCATCGAAATTCACGATCCGTTGATGGTGGGACAGGTGGGCTTCGACCGTAACATCATGCAGATTTTTGAAAGGTACCATATCAGTTATATACTTAAAGCCACCAATGCCAATAGTATTACGCAGGTTATATGGGAAGAAGACATGAGCGACGCATTAATCGAAGAGCTAAAAAGCAGATATTACGAAGTTACTGTCAAGGCCGTAGCGCTGGTATGTACGCTGGGAACCAATATTGCCCAGCCGGGAATCATTGCCAAGGCTACCAATGCTTTGGCAGTGAACGGCATTAACGTCGATGCCCTTTCACAGTCGCTTAAACAGGTGAACATGCAGTTTGTTATCGGACGCGACGACTACCGGAAAGCCATTGTGGCATTAAACGACGCGCTTTGTGTTAAAGACAGCCAAATCTAAAGCTTTTGTGGTTGTATTCAAATTGTTGTACCTTTGAGCCGTTTAATTTTTACGGATGATAAAACTAATCGGACAATCAGAGAAGGCAGCACTTGTCGGAAAGCAAATCGATATCACCTATAACCAGCTCCTTATTTCTATTGAACATTACGCCAGTCTGATGCAAGGCATTCAGCACAAACGTATTGTTATTTTCTCGGAAAACCGTTCAGAATGGATTATGGCCCTTTACGGGGCATGGAAAGCCAACAATACGGTAGTGCCCATTGATGCCCTGTCGTCTTTGGAAGACGTTACCTATATTATAGGTGATAGCGATCCTGCCATAGTGTTTTGTTCGGCTGAAAAACATGGTCTGATGCAACAAGCCATTGCATCATCGGGCCGGAATCCCCAGGTTTTGGTATTCGAAAGCCTTCCGACGTTTTCATCAACCGTCGCACCTGCTGATTTTGTGGTCGACGATCACGAACGTACTGCACTCATTTTATACACCTCAGGTACCACAGGCAATCCCAAAGGAGTTATGCTTTCATTTGAAAACCTGATGGCCAACCTCACTGCAGTGTGCCACGATGTGCCCATCTTTACGGCCGCCGACCGAACCATGATCCTTCTGCCCTTTCACCACATACTCCCCCTGGTAGGTTCTATTATTGCCCCGCTGTATACCAACGGTACCATGGTGATGAATACCTCATTGGCAGCAGAGGATATGCTTGGAACCCTCAGGCAGTTTAAGGTAACCATAATGATTGGCGTACCCCGATTGTATCAGCTCATTTACAAAGGACTGAAAGAAAAAATCAGTCACAGTCCGGTTGCCTCATTGCTGGTTAAACTGGCTGAAACCATTAACTCACTTGGTTTTTCGAGAGCTATTTTCGACTCGGTGCACAAAAAATTCGGCGGACATTTAAAATATCTTGTCTGCGGAGGTGCCCCCGTTGACCCTAAAGTGGTTCAGCTTTTTAAAAGTCTGGGCTTTGAAATACTCGAAGGCTATGGTATGACGGAAACCGCACCGATGATAACCTTTACCCGGCCAGGGACAGTGCTGCCCGGCGTACCCGGCCACCTGCTGCCCGGTTTGCAGATAAGATTTGAAAACGACGAAATTGTGGTTTCAGGTAAGAACGTAATGCAGGGCTATTTCAACAAGCCCGATGACACTGCCGCGGTGTTAAAAGACGGTTGGCTTTATACCGGCGACCTGGGATACCTCGACGACAAAGGTTACCTGCACATCACCGGCAGAAAAAAAGAAATCATCGTTCTGCCGAATGGTAAAAACATCAACCCCGAAGAAGTCGAACAAATCATTCTCCGTCAATCGGCTTTTGTCAAAGAAGCCGGTGTATTTCTAAAAGACGGTATCCTGCAGGCTGTTCTGTTGCCCGACTTCTATAAACTAAAATCCGAAGGCATCAGTGATATTGAAGAATACTTCCGCTGGAATATTATTGACAAGGTAAACCGCAAGGTATCACCCTATAAAAAAATCCTGCGTTTTACCATCACTGCCAACGAATTACCCCGGACACGGCTGGGTAAGATTAAGCGTTTTATGTTACCCGAACTGGCCACCCAGCGTAAACACGAAGTTACAAACGAACCAAAAACAAGGGAATATCAGGCTATTAAAAAATTCCTCGAAGACGAAACACAGCAAGCCGTTCGTCCCGGCGACCATATTGAACTTGACCTGGCCCTTGATTCGCTTGGCAGGGTAAGCTTATCTGCCTTTATTGACACTGCTTTTGGTATTGACATACCCGAGAGCCACCTGGCCGATTATGCTTCTATAGAAAAACTGGCCGAGTACATACATCAGAAAAAAACCCGGCTTAACCCCGAAGGTATCAGCTGGTCGCAAATACTGAAGGAAAAAGTGAGCATTAAACTGCCTACATCGGGTCTGCTGCACAATCCCATGAAAAATCTCATGCAAATAATACTCAGGCTCATCATGCGGTTAAAGGGCAAAGGATTGGAAAACCTGCCGGAAGAACCCTGTATTATCGCACCCAATCATCAAAGCGTTTTGGATGGTTTTCTGGTAGCTTCTTTCTTCAAGCGCAGTTTTATGAAGAAGACCTTTGTCTATGCCAAGGAGAAGCACTTCCGGAATCCAATGCTGCGCTTTTTTGCCAACCACAACAACATAATCCTGGTTGATGTGAACAAAGACCTTAAGTTGTCGATACAAAAGCTGGCAGAAGCGCTTAAAAAAGGAAAAAACCTGATGATTTTCCCCGAAGGAACCCGAAGTAGTAGCGGTAAGCTTGGAGAATTCAAGCAGATGTTTGCCATACTAAGCAATGAGTTAAAGGTACCGGTTGTACCCGTGGCCATTCACGGTTCAGGCAATATTCTGCCTTCGGGCTCGCGCTTTCCAAAACTTTTCCGGAAAGTAACGGTTGAATTTCTCACACCGGTTTATCCTGAAGACCACACATACGAATCGCTTAAAAACCATGTTTACCAGCAGCTCGAGAACAAACTTGCGGATAAGCCTAAAATGAATTAACTTTATCGCATCAAACATTAAACAAAGCTGTTTATGGAAACAAAAAGCGAAAAACTCCGCGAGGCGTGCGAACTTGCCGCCCAGACTTTCAGAAAAATCAACCATGGCGATTTTCAGGATATAGTTTCCAAACTGGAATTTTGCATTGGCAGTTATAACTTCGACAAAAACCCTGCAGGCCTTATCGAATTTGGCCACCAGGCTCTGACCATGCTTAAAGAAGTAAAAAAGAAGAACCCCAGAAAGGTGCCCCAGAAGCTCCTGAGCAATTTGGAAAACAGCCTGTTTTAATAACCAAAATAAAATTCTCATATAACCGGCCGATATGCTGAACCGGATACTGACCCTGTGTTTGCTTGTTTTTTTTACCCACGGCCTGTTTGCCCAGAAAACTTTTAAGCCCACCACGCAAATTGGCGTTTTTGGGGGGTTAAATTATGCCATGGCCAGTTTCAAGCCATCTTTAAAACAGGGTATGGTTAATGCGGAAGCATATGGCTTTATGATCCGGCATGTTTCAGAACCCCATATTGGTTTGCAGCTCGAAGTGAGCGCCTCAGGTAAAGGCTGGAAAGAACGCATCGATTCAGTTGGCGATTATACCCGGAAGATGGAAACCATTCACATTCCGGTAACAGCAGTTTTTATTGCCGGCAGTCGAACATTGAGATTTGCCTTTACCATTGGCCCTTATGTTTCTTACCTGCGCCATGAGAAAGAAATCATTGAAATTGACAATCCCCTTGAATACCGCAAGCATTACGGCATAGCGCTGAAGCAAAAATGGGAATTTGGCTTTACCGGCGGCGCCGGTGTTGAATTGCATACCAAAATTGGCGGTTTTTCAATTAGGGCCACTTACAGCCATAGCCTTACAAACATGTTTTCGTTACATGACGAGGAATACTATTTCAGCGCTTCCCGAAACCAGTTTTTACAGGGCGGCTTGATGTATTTCATCACCTTCTGACCTGGCACATAAGCTGTTTTGTTCAAACGTTCAACCCAGGTCGCGCACCACCATTTGTACGGTGTTTCGGGTACGTTGCGTCAGCAGCAGTTCTTTGTTTACCAATACCCTTTTGATGGTATTGTCGTCGTAAAACCTGATGGTTATTAGCTCAAGCCCTGCTGTTGAGGTAACCCTGAAATCCTTTTCGAGGTCGGCAAATATTAGCGGAATGCGACTTAAATCGTTGTTTACGCAAACATCAAAACTTACCGCTGAATTCTGCATCAGGTTAATTTTTAATCCATAGCCGGCAAAACACCTGAATATCTTTTCGAGGTTATCCTCAGCAATAAACGAAAAATCAACCGGGTGAATGTGGATCAGCACCTGATCCATTTTAAAAATGAACGATGGAATAAGCTTTTCATAGTCGTTTTCACCAATAACCGT
>JAFGVG010000020.1 GCA_016938095.1 Bacteroidales bacterium | reverse complement strand
CGAAATAGTGACAGGTACCGATTCAGTATATGCCCTTCCCGTTGATGCCATTGTCAAAACCGAAACGGGGCATGTTGTGCTGGTGCTAAATAAAAAGGACGATGAAACATACTTTTTTGACAAAAAAGCCGTGAATATTGGTCGCCAATACAACGGCCTTTACGAAATCCTGAGCGATAAAATTGATGGCGAGATTATTGTCAAAGGGCTGTATAATATATCTCTGTAAAACCCCGTTCGTAGAATTTATCAAGTCTTCTGGTCTGCTGGTCTTATAGTCTTGCAGTCTTGCAGTCAGTATGTTCAACTATTTCTTCATTTCTTCATTTCTTCATTTCTTCATTTTTTCATTCTCATAAAAAGCGGCATATACACCACCAGTGCTATCAGCGAAAGGATGAGTCCGCCAATGGTGCCAGCGGCAAAGGCAAACCAAAACACCTCATGCTGTCCGCCCCACACAAACGGAATGAGACCTATGATGGTTGACAGCACCGTCAACACCACCGGAATGATTTTTTGATTATAAGCCTTAATATAAAGCTTGCGTAAATCGTTGCCCGGGTACTTGCGCCTGAGGTTGTTATAATCGTTGATGATAAAGATCCCCGAATTTACCACAATGCCACAAAGCAGGATGAATGAAGCAAACCCACCCTGGTCGAAATTAAACCCAAACAGGTAAAAAGTAAGAAATACACCCACAAAGGAAAGGGGTATCAATGCCATGATGACCAGGGGCTGTAATAACGATTCGAGCAGAATGGCACATACCAGATAAATAATCAGCAATACCAGGAAGATAAGGTAATACTGGGAAGGATCATCGGGGAACCACCACGAATACTTCATATCTCCTACCTTATACCCAAGTGGCAGCAAAGCGGCCGTTTCCTTAATATTTCTGTCCATTACCCGGCGCGCAAGCTCATAGGGACCAATGAACTCATACGCCACAATCAACCGGTATTGCTGGTTGTTCCTGTATACATCATTGCCCATTCGGCGTTTGCTGATACTGCCAAACGAAAGCAATTTGGCTGTTTTTTCATCTGCCACAATCGGACCATTTTTGATCCACCAGGTATTGTACCGGTCGTAATCCGCAGAGGTCAGCACCACCGGAACAGCTCCGTTTTCATCGTGTACCGGGTTCAACTGCTGCCGGTAGAGCTTTCCCTGCAAGAAGCCGTAATAATCGTTAAGGGTAAGGTTGCTCAGGGCAAGCATGCGCGGATCAAACTCCATGTAAAACTCATTCAGCACAGAGGAACCCCATTCGTCCCTGCCGGTGATTTCAATTTTGCCTACCCTTTGGTTCATTCGTAACCGTTCAGTCAAATCCTGTGCATAAGCATAAAGCTGATCGTAATTAAAACCTTCCAGCACAATGCGGTTCGAAAGGTAGCCCGAGCCCAGGGCGTTGCTGAACCCCTGTCCCACACCGTAAATCGACCAGTCGACTCCGCCCAGTCCTATAGCATGCGAAGTCAGCAATTCCTTCAGGTAGAATGGAAAGGCGCCATTTTCATATTCGGGTTTGAAATGAATGACAATGGACCCGTTGCGGTAGTTGTACACCGATGTCTGAAACAGTTGAACCTCGTCGTGGCGGCTGATATAGTTTTCCATTTTCAGCATGGCTTCATTCAGCTGTTGCACGGTACATCCTTCTGGCATGCTGCCCCTGACATAAAGTGTTGTGCGTTGCGGTTCGCTGTAAAATGAACTGTTGTAAACGTGCTGCGAAAACAGCCGCAGCGATCCGCCCAACACTTTTTCCGCAATGGGCATGATCCTGCTTTTCATCAGGCCTTTCTCCATAACTTTATTATAGGCCAGGGCAAAACGGCTTTCTTTCTCAATTTTATCGGGAAGCCAATGAACAGGAATGCCAAAGCCCAGTATCAGCAACAATACAAATGCCCATCTGAACCTGCGAATAAACTGTATGACCCTGCCATAGGCCAGGTTAAACCGTAACACCCTTCGCTTACGGCGAATGAAAAGTCGGGTGACTTTTTCCCGTAAAGGAAGCTTTTCCATCAGCGAGGGAATAAACCACAAAGCCACGGCCATGGACACTGTCAGATTCACAATCATCACCCAGGCAAAATCGGTAAGGTTAATCCGTTGTTTCTCCTCCAGGAAAAATATCATGCACAGGGATCCGATGGTGGTAAGGGTAGCCGCCAGTATGGCCAGAAAAACCGACTTATTCCGGTGATACCGGTAATGGTCGATCATCACTATGCTGTTGGTGACGATAATGCCAAACGAAACACTGATGCCTGCCAGCGAATAAAGGTGTATCTCCAGTTTCAGCAGGTAGTAAAAAATTACCGCGATAATGAGATTGGCAAAGAGACTGAATGCGATCAGCAACAGGTACCGCCACTGCCGGCTTACGGCCAGCACAAAAACCAGCAACACCAGCAAGGAAGCCAGCGTGCGCCAGCCTATTGTTCGTAATTCGTCAGCCAGGTAGGTGGTGGAATCATCCGACAACAATATGCTGTATCCCTGCGCCAGGTTAGCGCGAAGCCTGTCGACTTCCATTCGTACGTTTTTACTAACCTTCAGCGTATTGGCTCCTTCTTCGGCATACACCACCATAAATATGGCATTCAGACCATTGATCCTGTAATAATTCGATGGCGGCTGTTCCTTATAACGCACGCTGGCTATATCTCCCAGGTAGACAATGCGGCTTCCTGAACCGGCAACCGGAATATTATCCCAAGCCTGCGCCGATACCCTTTCGTGTTGCAGTAAAACCCTAATCTCGCTGTTATGGCCACTTGCCGGGCGATATTCTCCCAATCCAACCACATCGCGCCTGAAGTAGCTGTTGATGGCAGCAGCCACATCACTTACATCGATATGCAATAGCTGAAGCCGGACAGGATCGTAGGTGATTACCCATTCAAAAACCGTTGCCCCGTAAACCGACACGTCATTAACCCCTTTGATGGCCGCCAGTTTCGGAACCAGGTTGCTTTCAGCGTACTGCTTTATGTGAAACGGACTCGAACTGGCATTCAGCGTGTAGGTAAGCACCGGCAACCTGCGGGTACCACCCGAACCGACCGACAACTGCGGGTACGACACCTGGTCGGGAAAGTTGTCATATACCCTGCGTATGAGGGTGGAAAGCTCAAAGCGAATGGCATCCATGCTGACATTCTTTTTAAATGTCAGGTCGATGGTACCGCTTCCTTTGGTGGTAACCGACGAAATTTCCTTCAGACCTTTAACCCCGCTGAATACCGCTTCGAGCTTTGAAGTGACTTCCTGTTCAATAACCCTTGCCGAAGCATCGGCCCAGTAATAGGTAACACTAACCGCAGGTTCGGTTCTCGATGGGCTCAGCTGCACATTCAACAGCGGTATCAGGCTCAGCCCAACAAGCATGAGGACTACTGACCAGATCAGTACTGAGAATGCAGATAGTTTAGGCTTCGTCATAAGAATTTCTTCATTCCTTCATTCCTTCATTCTTTCATTCCTTCATTCTTTCATTCTTTCATTCTTTCATTCCTTCATTCCTTCATTCTTTTAAGGTAGTAATACCCCAACGGCACCGCAAACAAACTAACCGCAGTTCCCACTATCATACCACCGATAATGGTTAGCGCCATGGGCTTTTGCAGGTCGGCGCCAATGCCACCAAAGAACAGCAATGGCAGCAACGCCAGAATAGCTGTAAGCGCTGTCATTACAATGGGCTTCAGCCTGCGCTGTCCCCCAACCATCAACGCCTTCATCAGGGGATAACCCTCTTTCATCAACTGGTTAAAAGTATCCACCTTGAGTATGGAGTCGTTGATAACCACCCCGCTCATCACCACAATGCCAATCATCGACATCAGGTTGATGCCTTCACCAAAAAGCCTGAGAAATAAAAAGGCTCCGAAAAGGTCCACCGGAATCTCCAGCAGCACAATGAGCGGCAGGGAAAGCGACTCAAACTGCGAAGCAAGGATAAAATAGAGCAACATAAGCGATATGGCAAAAATAACCATCAGTTGCCTGATCAGCGAGCGGTTTGAGAAATACGATCCGCTAAAACCGGCTTCGTATTTCCCGTCCGTGGCAAGCGCTTCGCGGATGGCCTTCTGGGCTTGCGACACCTGTTTGGGCTGAACATCAACCGATACCGGGTAGTATTCTCCCTCCTGACCGGCTATAATGGTTTTCAGGTCGATGCCGGATTCTTCGCGCAACAATGTGTTCAGCGGCACTTCAACCTTTTGTTTGTTCATTACTGTTAATCTGGCAATCATTTCGCGCATATACTGTGGCTTATCACCTAAAATAACCGGTATGAAGTTTTGGTTATCCGTGATCAGCAGAATCTCGTTTTCACGAAATGCCCGCCGGAGTGCATAAAACACCTGGTCGTAGGTAACCTCATACAGGGTAAGCATGGCAGCATCGGCTTTTAAAACCAGCTGCTCCTGCCATACAATGTTGCTGATCTGCTGTTCGGGCAAAGCCTCCTGAACGCCCTTAACCGCGTTACCCAAAAAGGTATTGCCCGAAGGACCGTAATCGCCTGTTGCGCGCAGCCTTGCCAACAACGGGGGCTGATTGTCGCCAAACAGCTGATCGAATATGTTACCGGCATCTTCAAA
The DNA here is from genome assembly GCA_016938095.1 of Bacteroidales bacterium. GTDB lineage: Bacteria > Bacteroidota > Bacteroidia > Bacteroidales > UBA10428 > UBA5072. The sequence continues at coordinate 120 of JAFGVG010000020.1, read as the reverse complement.
GTTGTAGCCTGCCACACGGTGATTGCTCCCCATAAAACCGGCAACATCGGCAAATACCGAATCCAGCGCAGCGGGCGATTTGGCTTTCACGTAAACCAGCGCCTCAGAGCCCGAGCCGGG
>JAFGVG010000216.1 GCA_016938095.1 Bacteroidales bacterium | reverse complement strand
TACAAATCAACAAACAACAACCGGAAACCTCAGGCGCTATATGAAAAAGCACTCCTGCTCAACCCCAATAACAAGTACCTGATGCAACTACTGGCAAGCACTTATTTCACTACGGAACAATACGACAAAGCCAAAGAGCTGTACCTCCGGGCTTGTGATCAGGATACTTCGGTGTTTTTACTCAAACAAGCCGGGCTGTGTTGTGAAAAACTGCTGCAGCATGAGGAAGCCATATTCCTTTACCAACGGGCCATGGCAAAGGACCCCGATGATTACCAACCCTTTTTCCGACTCGCCAATCTTTACAAAAACAGACGCGAATACGATCCGGGCATTGCCGTGGCCGACAGCTTTCTGCGCCGGCACCCCGACAACAACGACATCAACCGGCTGAGTGGTTATATGCACTATCTGAACCAGGACTTCAACCGTTCGGTGGAACACTTTCAACAATGTCTCAACCAGGGCGACACCACCGAATTCGCCGATAAATACATGGGCTACAGTTATTTTAAATTGAATGACTTCGAACATGCCATACCTTGCCTCGAACGGGTGTTTGCCAAAGACTCATCCGACGCGGAATTGTGTTACGTATTGGGACTGTCGCATGACCCGCCCAAGAACATCCGGTACTTCCGGGCTTCCATCAACCTGAACATGCCCGTGGTGGACATATTATCGTTGGTGCACCTGGATTTGTCGCTTGCCCTCACCAAAAACCGCCAGTACAACGAAGCGCTCGCCGCCCTACAACAGGCAATCGAACTCACACCTCGTGATCCGGCCGTTGTTTACAAACTGGCCCTGCACTACGACAACTGGATGGACGATAAACCCATGGCATTGAAGTATTACCAGGAATTTTTAAGCATGATTAAAGATCCCGGCCAATCCATTATTATCACCAGTACATCGGTATTGACCGAGGGAGACTTAGAACATGCCGGCCGGAGGATAAAAGATATCGAAACCAGCTTCAACCAGGCACCGGCAGTGGTTAACGATACCATAACGAACAGGTGAGCAGCGTAGAATATACCCTTACCACGGAGCGGTTATTGTATTAAGAAGCAAAAATAGGTTACACAATGCTATAACCGCTCCGCGGTATAAGGGTATTGCTATAATTGGTTTTCTATAATACTATATGCCCTCCGGGCAATTAGTATTCCTGATCATATACCTGATAGTACGTTTTCACAATGGTATCCCGGATGCGGCTCAGGCTCTGCCCCATTGCTGTCAAGCTAAGCATTGTTATACATGTATATTAAGTAATTAACATGTTTTATTACTTCAATTTATCGGTTATTAAATACTTTACAATATAGAATTGATTTCACTACTTGTAATAATCTTACATTTTTTGTCTGTAAGAGTGCCCTGAAAGGGCAACAGCATCAGGATAGGGCAACGCCCTATTTAAGATATCGTTAATCACCAAAAGCCCTGAAGGGGCGATAGCAAGGATTTTAGTCCCAAACATATCGCTCATCATAATCAACTTTAGATAAGGATTGCGACATGGTATATATGCTAATGCCCTTACAGGGCGATTATGTTACACATTCAACATTAGATGGGGCGTTGCCCTATCCTAATATCTTAGGCCCTTTCAGGGCAAAAAAACGACATAAACCCAATACCATCATACACAATTTATATATAGTAATAATTTGCCCATACTTTTTTAAGAAATCCAAACATATAATAAATATAACTAATTATTATATAGCTATTTAACCGTCTTAGCTTGATGGCTATGGACCCTGCGTTCGGCTGAGGTTCAACCTCAGTCGAATCTATCCTTTCAGGCTCCGGCCTGAAGAATCTCAATGCTAACAAGCTTTCTGCGCAAAGAACCCAGGCAAAGCCTGCCAACATATGTTCGACTGAGGTTGGAACCTCAGCCGAACCGGACCAGCCACCTTTAGCCAATTAATTATTAAGTCAAAATCAAATAGCTTATCTAAATTTCATAAATTTGAAAGAAACAACTTTACTAATTGTCAACCGGTTACAAGATAACGGATGATAGCCTTTACTTCCTGACATTCCAAATTGTCGGATGGGCTGATATATTTACCAGAAAAACATATCGTGATATTGTTATTGAAAGCCTCAGGTATTGCCAAATAAATAAAGGTCTTAACCTCTTTGCTTACGTAATAATGTCAAATCATATGCATTTGCTCGCACAAAGCCAAACCGGTGATCTTAGCGGAATTATCCGGGACTTCAAACATTATACCAGCGGAAAATTTCTTGAAGAACTTGAAGGCCCTCTTGAAAGTCGCAAAGATTGGCTAAAAATGATCTTTGAATTTCATGCCAAATTCAAGAACAAACAGGATTTTCAGATATGGACTCATGAGAATCATGGAGAACATATTTATAGCCAGAAATTTATTAAACAAAAATTAGACTATATCCATAACAATCCTGTCAGAGCTGGTATAGTTCTTAAACCTGAGGATTATATTTATTCAAGCGCCAGCAATTACGCTGATCAGGAATCATTGATAGATGTCATAAGATTGGACTTAAGATGGAAGACCATTTGATGAAGTCAGGTTTGCCTGAGAACAGTTCGGCTAAGGTTCTACCTTAGTCGAGTCTATCCTTTGTTCGGCTGAGGTTCAACCTCAGTCGTATCTATCCTTTGTTCGGCTGAGGTTCTACCTCAGTCGAGTCTATCCTTTCAGGCTCCGGCCTGAAGAATTCCAATGCTAACAAGCTTTCTGCGCAAAGAACTCAGGCAAAGCCTGACAACATATGTTCGACTGAGGTTGGAACCTCAGCCGAACCGAAAGCTGAACTCAATTCGCTTTGGCTTTTCTGGCCAACAACGGTACCAATTTCCGCATGGTGATTCCGTATAGCCAGTCGGCTCGTGCAGCCATGCCCTCAAGCAGGAACCCGATGTAAATGGTTTTGCTGAGGCGTCCTGAAAGTGCAATTCCATAACCCGGTTTTTGGTACAGTGTCTTTTTACAGCATGTTTCCAGGTAATTCAATCGCCATGATTCGGGTAATCTGTATGGAAGGTATTCTTCCTGAAAATAGTCTTTGATCAACCTGAGCGCCAGAGTCACGCAATTCATCACCCGCCACTTTCCGGCAATACCTTGTATTTCGTTGAAATTCATCCCCACAGCCTTATGCTTCAGAAAGGCCCTGATGTCGGCCAGCCATGCCAGGCGGCCAAACTGATGCAACGCACCGTGGTAACACAGATATACAAAATAAGCTTCATCGGATAACACAGTAACCGGGGTTCCTTCAAGATCATACTGCTTAAGCCGCTGAAAAAAATCACCGAATCGGTGTTCGGTAAGATAGGTGTTGGCTCCAGGACGAATGTGCAGGTCAATGGCAATTCTGTTGCCAGGATTGTAATAGGATACCTCTCGTTTTGCAATTAAAAACAGCTTCCTCCGGTAGGCTCCGGGATAATCATTCAGATTCGAACGGGTGTAGCCTGCTTCTGTTAACAAGGCATGAACTGCCGGAAGATCATTTCCACGCACCAGCATGATATCCAGGTCCACCGATTCTTTCATGGCCTCTCGGCCGTAAAGCATTCGGGAGAGCTGGGGGCCTTTGATAACAACGTTTGAAACTCCGCTGTCATTCAACCTTCCTGTAATTCGCTTCAACTCGTTCAGCTGGCTGAGCGACTGAAATGCCGATTTCCGGCAGTGGTTTTCAATCTGCGGGATGAGCTCTCCGGGGAAAAAACCCACATTTTGCCTGGCGAACTGCAGCAACGGGTATGCCTGTTTATGACGGATGGCCAATTGGGTAAGTGCAACTGCATCCCATTCACCCGGCGCGCAATCCGAAAGATCATCACCTTTCAAAATCCGCAACAGAATTTCTATTTCACTTCCTGTAACCATTAAAGTTTCTTAAATCCATATTATAAGTTAAGGCCTTGAGCAGCGCGATATCCCCTGCCTACCGGCAGGCAGGCCCTTTGAAGGGGGCAGGGGGAGGACAGCTGATGCTCTTTTCTTCAAAAATCATCATCATCAAATAAGTGTAAAACGCCCCCGGATTCAAGTAATTGATTTCTTCGGGATCCCTTCGAACCAGTTTATGGTACCATTCATGAAACCGCGACAAATCAAATATTTTCTCAAGGTAAGATGAATCCTCAGCACTATGTATAATATCGAACAAAGGCTCCCGGTCTGTTGTCATACTGTTAAAAATATGGGGGATGGTTGCACCTGATTTGTCGTTTCGTTTCCTGATCTTTTCAGGAACAAACCCTTTGATGGCCTGGCGAAACATGTACCTGTTCATGCCATGACGCTGTTTCAACCAGGGCGGAAAAGCCAGGACTGTTTCGACCAGATCTTTATCCAAAAGCGGATACCGGTATTCCATTCCATATTGTGCAGCAGCCGCATAACAATACTCCATACGCTGGGGCACATGGTCCATCGTAATCCGGTCGAATTGTCTTTGGGAAATTTTTTTGTGCCTCAGTCTTCTATAATTGCAGCCCAGCAATTCTCTTAACAAGTGCTTTGAAGCAAAGTCCTTTTGCAGCGGAAGATTGGTAAAACGCCTGTCAAGTAACTCTTTGGTAAACACGCCGCTGGTATATTTCTTGCGCAACAGACGTGATTTCAAATACCGGATTATAATCAGTAAAGGTTTTAACAAGGATTTGATGGTTATTCCCTGAAAAAAGATTTCGTCAATAATGATTTTCCATTCCCCCGCCCGGATCAGTTCATTCCAGGGCATAGCAATTCGGGCTGACACCAGCTCATCACCACCGAAACCGGAAAGCAACATCTGAATATGCTGATTGCCGGCTTCCTCATAAAGCGCCTTACCAAAAACGCTGAAATTCTGTTGAGTGTAAATTCCCTGGATGTTCACAGCAGCCTTGAACGTTTTGGCGAGGTCTTCGGAAAGCTGGTCGACTCCAAACCAATTGAACGGGATGAACTCCCTCATGGCTTCAATGAATTCCCTCTCGTCCTTAAACTCAATATTGGATTCATCGGGAAAAAGGTTGGAAAACGCAGATAGCTTATTATTGTAATGAATCATATACTTCGCAGCAATTCCGGTTATTGCGGAAGAATCAAGGCCACCGCTTAATTCTGTGCCACATTCTGAAACACCTTGGCAGCGCATGGTGACAGCCGATGTCAGTATCTTCCGCAGCAAATCTAAGTATTCCTGCTCTGTCTTATATCGTATTGCCTTTTCAGAGTCTGCTTGCCAGTATTCCGATTCGTTAATTGAGTTATTACGTATATGAATTGTATGTGCCGGTTTTAAACGGTAGCAGTCTTCAAATGGCGCCAGGTGTTTTGCAGTTTTTCCAGTAATCAGGGTGTCCAGCAAATATTCCTTTCGGATTGCAGGTTTAACGGGTAATGCAGCTGTAATAAGTCGCAATTCCGAAGCAAAAATGAACAAGCCTTGTTGAAAAGTATAAAACAGCGGCCTCACACCCAGGTGGTCGCGACCACAAAAAACCTCACCGGTTTGGGTATTGAAAATCACGAAAGCAAAATCGCCGTACAAGTGCTTCACACAATCCTTGCCCCATTTCTTCCACGATTGCATCACCAAAAACGCATCACTTATTGTCTTCAGGCTGGTATGCAGAAGCTTCAGCGTAGGCAGGTTTTCAGGTCTGCGGAGTTCATTTAGCAGTTCCTCCTTCTTAAAGATATTAATGTCGGCTACTAACACCCAATTGCCGTCAACTACCAGGGTATCTTTCCTCGGTACCAGCGGATTCTCCTTCACCACCGCAGCGGCCAGAAAAGCACCAGGCAGCTCATTTGAAAAGATCTCCCTGGGTTTCACGTAAACAGCGGCTTTTTTCATCCGGCGGATCATTTCCGGGTCAACAGATTGGAGCGTGGTGTTCAGGATTCCAAAGATGGGGGGCATTTCTATACAATTAATAATGAACAATAAGAAACTGATCATGGTGGATAATGGATTCTAAAAATACAACCTTCTCATGGAATTATCTAATCTTTGCACTTTCTATAATCAACCCAAATTCATATCAACTCATTGTCGAATTATCGCATTGTCGAATTTTCAAATTCCTACCTTTGTCTCATGTTTAAAAGTTATCCCTATTCCTACCGCGCCTACGGCCTCAGCATCGCCTCACAAATACCGGTAACCGGTTTTGAACCGGCACCGGTTGCCGAACCCGATGTAGTGATTAGGGTGGGAGAAGTACCGGAAAACCTGGGCAACATGGTCAATCAAACCGCATTTTACCAGTCCACTGCTAATGAATTTCTGCTGACAACAACTAAAGTGGGCAATATATATATTGTTAACGGAAAGGAGATTGTGGTTCAACCTGCGGTTGATCCATCCGACAACAACCTTTCGACCTACATTGTAGGCATGGCCTTTGGCGCCGTCATGCACCAGCGCAGGCTGCTGCCGCTGCATGCCAGTACGGTAATTTACAAAGACAAATGCCTTATGTTTGCCGGCCGGTCGGGTGCCGGAAAAACCACAATAGCTGCTGCACTTATTGCTGACGGGGCCACACTGGTGGCAGACGATATCTCAGTGGTTGATTTTGCAAACGAAACGCCTGCCATCCGGCCGGCATTCCCCACCCTGAAAATCTGGGCCGACAGCCTGCAGCATGTAGGTATTGAAACAAAAGGACTCACACCGGTTCAAAACGAATCACAAAAGTATTATCTGCCGGTTAACAGCTTCAGCAACAGGCTTACTGCCATTCACCAGGTATTCATTTTACTTCCTCAAAACAACCCAGGAATTGAAATCAAAAAGTTAACCGGTGTCGACAAATTCCAGGCACTCAAAAAGTACACTTACCTGTTCCGCGGCATTCCTCATACCGGGCTGGAACAAAACCACTTTGTGCTGGTGAACCAACTGGCCCAACGGGTGCCGGTAGATATGCTGATGCGCCCTGTTGGAGCAATAAATACCGAAGAAATGGTCAGGGCCATCGTTAACCAATTGTTAATAAATCATCACGAATCTGAATAAATATTAGTATATTTACATAACTTTAACAGTATTGTAATCAACGTGAAGGAATGGGACTGCTGGCGAAAAAGAAGGAAATAGGGCCTGATACAATCATCCAACGAAGAAACGACCTGCTGTTCAATGAGATTGACGGAGAGGTGGTGATGCTGTCCATCGAGACTGGAGAGTACTATGGTATGGATAAGGTTGGGTCATATATTTGGAAAATAATTGATACACCAGTAAAATTTAGAGATTTAATAGACAAATTAATGAATCAATATAATGTGCCCAAAGAGTTATGCACGAATGATACTTCAAGATTCTTAAATAAATTAAAAGAAAAGAAATTATTACACTGCAAATAAGTTCCTTTAGGATATTATTAATATGCGAATATTATTTTTGTTTGAAAGATTCTTTCAAATTCCAAGAATAGAAAGAGAACTTTTTATTAAAGGTTATATTTTTTCTTTTTGTTTTGCCTTAATTGTATTGTTACTTCCTTTAAAAACTTATATTAGTTTATTGAAATCTAAAAGCTTTCAGAATAACGATAAAGCCAAAACTTTTTCTTTTAAGATTTTAGTTTGTAAAACTATTAGAAGAATAAAGAGATTTTCAATATGGAATTGTACTTGCTTAAACAAAGCTCTTACTGCAAAATATTTGTATAAGAATCTTGGCATTAGTAGTGAAATCAAACTTGTTATGTTTAGAAATGGTAATGGATTATTAAATGCTCATGCATTTCTTAAAATTAGTGAATTAAATATGTATCTTGATAATCTAGAAGAATTTACTGTACTTAAGTTTTGAATAAAACTTTTCGCAAATGATTAAGCAAAATGAAGATAATAGTTTATCAAAGACGGGTTGGGAATCTCCCAACTTAATTATTTTGAGTTTCAAGCATACGTTAGGAGGGGGTAGTCCTTCTGATGTTGAAGAAGAGGAATACGATCCTGGCTCACTGGAAGAATAGTAAACTATTATTATGAGGCACTTACTTGTTTTCTTGTTTTTTTCTATTTCATTGAGCATTTCTGCTCAAGAATGGATAACATCATGCATAATAAATGGTTCAAATTTAGAACCAAAATATTCTGCGATTGATAACAATAATGATATGGTTGTTATAGCATCCTTTAGAGATACTATATATAATCCATATTTTACAATTGCCAAAGGTCAAGCTGATTTGCTTCTAATAAAAATTAGTTCTGATGGAACTATTAAATGGATTAGACAGATTGGCAGTAATCTAAATGAAAGTGCCGGTGGAATTACTATAGATAATTCAAACAATATTTATCTTACTGGTAATTATTCTGGCATTTGCAAATTCACATCTCTTGACTCTTTAATTAGTAAGGGTGATTATGATGTGTTTTTGGCAAAATATAAGACAAATGGAGACCTCGATTTTGCGAAAACATTATTTTCTGGCACGCAGCGTCAAATATCAAATGATATAAACTTCGATGGGTCAGAACATTTAGTAATTGCTGGCCTTTTCAAAGACTCCCTAATTATTAATAATTTTGATACTCTTAGGGGTAATACATTTTATTCTCAATATATTTCTTCCTTTGATATGGATGGAAATCCTTTTTGGGTAAAACGATTTCTTACTAATGATAATGGTGTAAATTTTTATAGAGTAAAAGCAACAACTAGTGGATACGTTTTTACAGGCTTTTTCAAAAAGTCAATATATTTTGATATTAAAACAATTACAAGCAAAACCACTGCAAATTTTGACGGTTTTATTTTTAAAACGGATACTAATGGTAATTCTCAGTGGGTTCGTACAATAAAAGGCATTAGCACAGAGAATATTAGGGCAATATCAGGTGATGAATATGAGAATATTTATATTTTAGGTAATTCCAATAGTCCTTCATTAGAATTAGATTCTACCGAAGTAGATATTGTCACATATCAAGGCAATCTAGGAGGATATGACACTTTTTTTGCCAAATATAATCGAAGTGGTATTTTGCAATGGTTGATTAAAAAAGGTAGTTCATCTACAGATATTTACTATGATTTAGAGGTAAAAAATAATGTTATTTATGCCACTGGATATTTTACTAATCAAATGATCTTTAATAATGATACACTCAATACAACAAGTACAACAAATAGTGATGTATTTTTAGCTGCTTTTAATGAAATAGGAGATCCTATCTCTGGTGTGAGCATTACTGGAACAGGTGATTATTATGACACCGGCATTAATGTAGGTATGGATGCCAGTTCGCGTGCCTATGTTTCCGGTTATTATCGTTCCCCCCAAATCCAGATCGGCGACCAAACCTATACCAGCGATAACTTCAACAAAAGCGACCTCTTCTTTGCCATTTATGAGCAACCCTTTAAAGCCGTCATCACCGATGAGCGGATGGTGTCGTGTAACGGGCTGAGCGATGGTATGCTCACCGTTACGCCGTATTTTGGTACGCCGCCCTATACCTATAGCTGGAGCCATAACCCATCGCTGAACAGTGCGGTTGCCGACAACCTGCCTGCAGACACCTACACGGTAACCATTACCGATGGCGCCAGCCGTGTGGCCTCCATATCCGGAACAGTTTCCCAGTCAGCAGAGCTTACGCTGGATGGTTTGTTAACCCCTGTATCGTGCTACAACGGTAACAACGGGGCCATTGATCTGACGGTTACGGGCGGTACGGCCCATTCGGGTTACGACTATTCTTGGACCTCCACCAATGGCTCTGGCATTGTTCCGATCGACGAGGATCAGTCGGGTTTATCCGAAGGAACTTACTCCGTTACCGTTAAAGACGATAATCTTTGCTCCGCTTCGTCCGATTTTGTGATTACGCAACCGGCGCCCATCAGCTTTAACGGCACAGCCATCACTGAAATTGAAAAGCCCATACCGCCCGGTCATTTAGGTTCCATTAACCTTGTCGTTACCGGCGGAAATACGCCCTACTCCTTTGCATGGACAGGTCCCGATGGCTTTACTGCTTTTTTCGAAGACATTGCCAACCTCGACACAGCCGGCCTGTATAACCTGACCCTTACCGACAATAAAGGATGTATTACCGATACCACCTTTGCCGTAATTGACAATTTCACCTTTGTGGCCGAGATCAGCGCCAAAACCGATGTACTTTGCCATGGGACCAACGATGGTTCAGCCACAGTTTCAGTGTTTAACGGTACTGGACCTTATACTTATCAATGGAATCCGGGGCCTACGCTCATTGATATTGCTACAAACAACGGTATGGCTCCTGGTAATTATACAGTGACTGTTACTGATGCCGCATTCAAAACTGCCACGGCAGCTGTTACCATTAAGGGTCCCGCTGCACCGCTTAACCTGGTACTATCGGTCAGCGACCTGCAATGTGCCCAGGATAATTCCGGCGTGGCCAACCTGACCGTTACCGGCGGAACCATACCCTATGCCTATAACTGGGACAATGGTTACACCGGTGAAGACCTGGTGAACGTGGCTGCCAATGTATATACGATAACCGTCACCGATGCCAACGGATGCCAGGCCCAGGCAATTGCCGATATCGAAGAACCGGCCATTATTGGCCTGGATATTACCGCTGCCGGAACCATATTGTGTGCAGGCGATAAAGGTGTTTCACTTACCGCCAATACCAGTGGCGGTATAGGTTCGTTCTCGTACCAGTGGAACGACCCGGGTACGCAAACCACCAAAACAGCCTTTGACCTCGAAGCCGGTAATTACAATGTAATGGTCACCGACGAAAACGGTTGTACCAAAACTGCATCGGCCACCATTATAGAGCCGGCTCCCCTTACCCTCGACGCTGTGGTAACACAACCCTCATGCCCCGGAACAACAGATGGCTCTATTGTTCCCACTATCAGCGGAGGTACACCGGGGTTCGACTACGTTTGGTCGAACGGCATTTTCGAAAGGGTTAACGACGAGCTGGCGCCAAATACCTATACCCTTACCGTAACCGATAATAATAACTGCACACTGGTACAGGAATTCGTCCTTACCGGTCCGGATACCCTTAAGATAACGTCTGTGGACATCACCGATGTATCGTGCCTGGGTAAACAGGATGGCGCACTGTCCATTCAAACTACCGGGGGTACAGGCGATATACAGTATTCGAACAACGGCGGAACGGATTTTACAGCATCACCTGACTTCACTGCACTATTGCAGGGCGATTACATACTGGTGGCCCGTGATGCAAACAACTGCCTGTCGGAAACTTACCCGGTTAAAATTACCGTGACAGACACCGTTCGCATAGCCGGAGTGGAAGCCACAGATCCCACCTGTCTGGGTATTGAAAACGGTTCATTAACCATTACGGCAATCGGCGGGTCGGGCGTTTACCAATACTCGGCCGACGGCGGAACATCTTTTGTAGATGAATCTGTTATCAGTTCCCTGACCAGCGGTAATTTCCAGGTTGTGGCCAGGGATGGAAACGACTGCCTGTCGGAAGCCTATCCCGTTACACTGGTTTATACCGATACCATAAGACTGGCATCGGTAACCCCCACCGACCTTACCTGTGCCGATATTCCC